>NZ_BCAV01000031.1:0-17663 GCF_001320125.1 Pseudomonas sp. NBRC 111119 | reverse complement strand
GCACCTGAACCGTGGCGCCCGGTTCACCGCGGCCGATGAAGGTCACGCCGTCTGCCAGGGCCAGGTCGGTAGGTTGTGCTGGAGCAGTGAGGTCCGGCGAGGCGACGCTGCCTGGTTGCGATACATTGCCAGCGGCATCGGTGAGGGTGACTTGCAGGGTGCTGCCGTCTTTCACAGCTGGGTTCAGCGGCACCGCAAATGTGCCATCCAACCCCACGGTCCCAGTGGCAATGACGTTACCTGCGGCATCACGCACCTGCACGGTGGTGCCGGCTTCACCTCGGCCAGTCAGTCGCGTACCGGCAAGGCCAACCGCCAGATCGACCGGTGCACCAGGCGGTGTGGTATCGACGCCGTCGATGTCCGGCGCAGTGATGGTGGCGCCGGGTGAAAGGTTGCCGGCCGCATCGGTAGCCGTCACCGTCAAGCCTTGCCCATCTGTCTGGGCAGGTTGCAGGGCGATGCTGAACAGACCATCGGCACCGGCTGTTGCAGTGCCCAACAACACCCCACCCGCGCCCCTTACCGCCACGGTCGAGCCCGGCTCGGCGCGGCCTGTGAGCGTTGTGCCTTGAGCGCTCACAGCGAGGTCGGTCGGTGCGAGAGGAGGTGTCAGATCGGGTGCGGTGATGCTGCTGGCCTGAGAGACATTGCCGGTGGCATCGGTCAAGGTCACCTGCAAGCTCTCGCTGTTGATCTGCGCAGGGCTGAGTACAACGCTGAAGCTGCCGTCAGCTGCCACACTGCCGCTGCCGATCACATTGCCAGCGGCGTCGCGGACGTTCACGGTAGTGCCTGGTTCACCCCGGCCGGTCAGCGTAACGCCTTGGGCGTCGATGGCCAGATCGTCAGGGGGAAGGGGGGCGGTCGCATCCGGGGCAGTGACCGTTCCCGGTGCCGACTCGTTGCCAGCCCCGTCGGTCAAGGTTACCTGCAGGTTCTCGTTGTTGACCTGGGGTGGGTTGAGCGCAACCTCGAAGCTACCGTCTGCGCCAACGGTGCCATTACCAATCACATTCCCCGCCGCATCCCGGACATTGACCGTAGCGCCTGCCTCGCCACGGCCGGAAAGGCGCAGCCCGTCGGGCGATACCAGCAAGTCGATGGGCGTCGCCGGGGCTGTGGTATCCGGCGCTGGGGTGCCACCACCGCTGCCCCCGCCGCCCCCTCCACCGGAAACCGCCGCCGCACCACCCCCTACACCCAGCAGGCTAAGGCCTGCAATTGCCCAGGTTGGCATCGCTTCACCCGCTGTACCGATGCCGGCGACCAGCTCGTCCAGTGAGGCGACCTCATTGAAGGTGAAGCCGGTGAATGCTGCCGCGTCGTAGTCAGCGTGCCACAGGGTGCCGTCTTGGCCGACGAAGACCATGTCGCTGCCGACGCCTGCCTGGTTCACCGCGAAGAAGTTACCGATGGTGACTTTTTCGCCGGACTTGAGCGTGACGATCAGGTCTTGCCCGCGCTGGGTGACGGTGGCGACCTGGTCGGGGGAGACGGGCATCTGGACCACACCGGGTCCGTTCAGGCTGATGTTGCCCCAGGCGTTCTGGGTGGCGACGGCGGATTGCTTATCGGCGACGACGATGTTTTCCATAGGTAGCTCCCTGCTGGTGTGCGAATCTCCCGGCCCGAAACCCTCGGGCCGCCACTGCGTCACCTGCCCCTGCAAGGGCGCCCGCGCGCAGTCTCGACCGCCTGGTCAAGATGTGGGTGGTTAGGGAGATATAGCAGCCACGCAAGAAGCAACCAGATGGCTTTCTGGGTTAATCCTTTTGTGAGAAAACCTCAGCGAAGGCCCAGTCTGCGGGCCAATCGGCTCAGGTTGGCGCGGTCCAGACCAAGCTCTCGGGAGGCAGCTGCCCAGTTTTCCTGATGCCGTTGCAGGCAGTTTTCGATCACCTGCCGCTGGTAGGCATCGACTGCTTCGCGCAGCCCGGTCGTGGGCAGCGCCGCCGACATATCATGTTGCTGGGAGGGGGTATTTACGGTTGGCAGCGCTGAGGGGCGCAGGTCCAGGTCGGAAGCCTCAAGGGTGAGGATGCGCGGGCGCTCTGCATGTTGCCCGAGGGCTTTGAGGGCGGAGCGGCCGATCAGGTGCTCCAGTTCGCGAACATTGCCAGGCCAGCCGTAGGCAACCAGCGCCGCCTGCCCGTCAGGGCTCAGCCGAAGGCTGTTCAGGCCCAGGCGTGATCGGTTCTGTTCCAGAAAATAGCCCGCCAATAGCAGCACATCGCGGCCTCTTTCCCGCAGTGGGGGGACGTGCAGAGGGTACACGCTCAGGCGGTGATAAAAGTCTGCCCGGAAGCGACCCTCGCGTACTTCAGCTGCCAGGTCGCGGTTGGTGGCTGCGATCAGGCGCACGTCCACGCGGTGCTCGCGGTCCGAGCCCAGGCGCTGCAGCTGGCCGCTCTGCAGTACCCGAAGCAGCTTGGCTTGCACGGTCAACGGCAGTTCGCCCACCTCGTCAAGGAATAGGGTGCCACCGTTGGCCAGCTCGAACTTGCCGCGGCGCTCGCCGTGGGCGCCGGTGAACGCACCGCGGACATGGCCGAACAGTTCGCTTTCCACCAGCGTATCCGGCAAGGCTGCGCAGTTCAGGCTGACCATCGGTTTGCTGGCGCGGTTGCTCGCCTTGTGCAGCGCCTGGGCTACCAGCTCCTTGCCCACGCCGGTCTCGCCACTGATCAGCACGGTCAGGTCGCTGCCGCCCACCAGGCGAATTTCATCCACCAGGCGTTTGTGTGCAGAGCTCTGGCCGATCAACTCTTTGTCCTGGCCGCTGGCCTGGCGGTACACCTCGGCGCGCTGGTGCTCGTCCTCGGCGCGCAGGGCCAGGTGCTCGATGCGCTCGGCAACGGTCACCGTCGCCGCGGCCAGGCTGGCGAACGCTTGCAGGGCGTCCAGCTCCAGGCTCTGGAACTGCCCGGGGGTCAGGGCGTCCAGGGTAACAAGCCCCCAGGGTTGTTCATCGACCATCAGCGGGCAGCCCATGCAGTCGTGAACCTCCAGGTCGACGCCTGGGGCGTTGACCAGGCCATCGTAGGGGTCCGGTAAGTCTGAGTCGCTAGGGAAGCGGGTAGGGGAAGGGCGGCTCAGCAGTTGCTGGAAGCGTGGGTGCTCACTGACGCGGAAGCGCCGGCCCAGGGTATCGGCGCTCAGGCCATCCACCGCCAGCGGTACCAGCCATTCCCCGTCCAGGCGCAACAGCGCTGCCGCGTCGCAGGGCAACAGGCTGCGCATGGCTTGCAAGAGCCTTCGATAGCGTTCCTGATCGGGCAGGTCTCGTGACAGGTCGCTGACTAGGGGCAAGGGGCAGTGAGCAGTGGCTTTGCGGTCATATGGACTCCAGTGGGTCTATATGACTATACGCGTGGCATTGTCTTTTTGACATGGTGATGACTTAAAGGCCCGGAATCACGGCCTCTGCGAGTTGGCATGAATGGTGAAATACCTGGGGCAATCATTCGAAGCCAAAGGCTCAGGAGTCACCGCAATGCTCAATGCCGAACAACGTGCAATCATCAAGGCTACTGTGCCCCTGCTGGAAAGCGGTGGCGAGGCGCTGACCACCCATTTTTACCAGATAATGCTCGCCGAGTACCCGCAGGTGCGCCCGCTGTTCAACCAGGCCCACCAGGCCAGCGGTGACCAGCCCCGTGCGCTGGCCAACGGTGTGCTGATGTACGCCCGCCACATCGACCAGCTGGAACAGCTGGGTGGGCTGGTCGGGCAGATCATCAACAAGCACGTGGCATTGCAAATTTTGCCTGAGCACTACCCCATTGTGGGCAGTTGCCTGCTGCGTGCCATCGAAGAAGTGCTGGGCAAGGACATTGCCACGCCTGCAGTCATCGACGCCTGGGCTGCCGCCTATGGGCAGTTGGCAGACATCCTGATCGGTGCCGAGGAAGGCCTGTACAAGCAGAAGGAGGAGGCAGAAGGCGGCTGGCGCGGTACTCGCGAGTTTCGCTTGGTGCGCCGCGAGCAGGAGAGCAGCGAGATCGTCTCGTTCTACTTCGCCCCGGTGGACGGCAAACCGGTGCTCAAGGCTGAGCCAGGCCAGTACATCGGCCTCAAACTGCTGATCGAGGGCACCGAGCAGCGGCGCAACTACTCGCTGTCCGCCTTGTGCGACGGCGAGCAGTACCGTATCAGCGTTAAGCGCGAAGCCGGTGGCAAGGTGTCCAACTACCTGCACGATCAACTGAGGGTGGGGCAGACCGTGCAGATGTTCCCGCCGGCGGGGGATTTCACGCTGGTCGAGAGCGACAAGCCTTTGCTGTTGATCAGCGGCGGTGTGGGTATTACGCCGACCTTGGCAATGCTGCAAGCGGCCTTGCAAACCGGGCGGCCAGTGCACTTCATCCACTGCGCGCGCAATGGCGCGGTGCATGCGTTCCGCGACTGGGTCGATGCGCTGGCAGCACAGCACCCGCAACTAACGCGCTTTTACTGCTATGCCGAGCCGGATGACGCCGGGCAGGCTGATGCGATTGGCCTGTTGACCGAGGACCTGCTGGGTGAATGGATGCCTCGTGAGCGCGATGTCGATGCTTACTTCCTGGGGCCCAAACCGTTCATGGCGGCGGTGAAGCGGCAGTTGATGGCGTTGGGGGTGCCAGAGCAGCAGAGCCGTTACGAGTTCTTTGGGCCAGCAGCGGCGCTGGTGTGATGAAGATGCTTCATCTTCCTTCCTGCCTATATATAAAGAAATAGAGATCTGCTCGCGCCTACGCCAGGGGGCTGTACACCACGACCAAACCCACGTCATCCCCCTGGTCGCCATCACGCTGTTCACGTACCCCCATTGAACCGACCTCTTTGAACCGTGTCTGATCCGCACCGAATGAACGCGCCACACGCGCAAACGCTTGCCCGGCGTGTAGACTTGCGCTCAGGCTGGCGGATCACGCGGCGACCCATTCATCGAAGGAACCGGCAATGAACGAACAAACATCGCGCCTGAATCGGGAACGGCGCTTTCTGGTGCTGTTGGGCCTGATCTGCGTTTCGCTGATCGGGGGCGCCCTGTACATGCAGGTGGTATTGGGCGAGGCGCCTTGCCCGCTGTGCATCCTGCAGCGCTACGCATTGCTGTTCATCGCCGTGTTTGCCTTCCTGGCTGCCGCCATGCCGGGGCGCCGCAGCCTGACCTTCTTCGAAGTGCTGGTGGTGCTCAGCGCCGTGGGCGGAATCATTGCAGCCGGCAACCATGTGTATATACTCGCCAACCCCATGGTCAGTTGCGGCATCGATACCCTGCAGCCCATCGTGGACGACCTGCCATTGGCCAAGGTCTGGCCGCTGGCATTTCAGGTAGACGGTTTCTGCAGCACGCCCTACCCACCCGTGCTGGGTCTTTCACTGGCTCAATGGGCGTTGGTGGCCTTTGTGCTGACCGCCTTGCTGGTACCGTTGGGCATCTACCGCAACCGGCGCCAGGCCTAGACAAAAGTCCCTGATCGCCACATTTTTTTCAGGGCTATGATGCGGTACCGAAAGTTGCTCAACGATTGACTCAGATCAACCCGCAGCCCTTGCGTGATGCGGGTTCCAGGGCTACTGCCAGGGGTGCGACAAACTGTCGCGAAGTTGAGTTTTGAGGTGCTATTGTTGCGCATTCTGTAAAAGACTGTTGCTCAATAAGTCATAGTCAAGGGTTGGCGACCTATCTACAATCGCCCCCAATTTCCGTTCGGCACTGCTTGCAAGTCGCAGGATTGAAGGAAGCCAAGGCGCTCCCTTTTGCTGACTTCGTCAAGTTTCGCCCAACGGCGATACCGGGCGGACCCCCCTCCGCGTTTTCCCGCACCAAATGGACTTGGTCTGCTGTACAGGCCTGTTGCCTACGAAACCAAAAGCACCACTAACCCGCTTCACGCCAAGGTCCTGCAGTCGGGCCCAGGCAGGGGCGGGTACGGGCGCAACATGCCTCACTTGGCAGGACGAAGTGCTGGCTACCAAAACACAAATTGCATTGAAGCAAGCTGATCTAGAGGTCGTGAGATGAGTAAAAAGCGTTACCCCAGACTGTTTGGCATATTGCCCTTTTTAGGCATGCTTTTACTCAGTGGGTGCAACTGGACCCTGCTCGACCCGAAGGGCCAGGTCGGCATTGAGCAAAAGAACCTGATCCTCATCGCGATCGGCCTGATGCTGCTGGTCGTGGTGCCGGTCATCATCATGACCGTGGTCTTCGCCTGGAAGTATCGCGCGTCCAACAAGGCTGCCACCTACACCCCTGACTGGTCGCACTCGAGCAAGATCGAGGCTGCCGTCTGGATCATCCCGATTCTGATCATCATCGTGCTGGGCTATGTGACCTACAAGTCCACCCACAAGCTCGACCCGTATCGCCCGCTGGACTCCGACGTCAAGCCGGTACAGATCGACGTGATCGCGCTGGACTGGAAGTGGCTGTTCATCTACCCGGAACAAGGCATTGCCACGGTCAACAAGATCGTCTTCCCGGCCAATACCCCGGTCAACTTCCGCGTCACCTCCGACGCCGTGATGAACTCCTTCTTCATCCCGGGCCTGGGTGGCCAGATCTACGCCATGGCGGGCATGACCACCAAGCTGCACCTGATCGCCAACGAAAACGGCGTGTTCGACGGTATCAGCGCCAACTACAGCGGTGCTGGCTTCACCGGCATGAAATTCAAGGCTACTGCCACGACCCAGGAAGACTTCGACAAGTGGGTCGCCGAGGTCAAGCAGTCGCCGAAGAAGCTGGACAAGGCCACCTACGACGCCTTGGCCAAACCAAGCGAAAACAACCCAGTCGAGCTGTATAGCGAGGCTTCGCCAGAGCAGTTCCAGCTGATCGTCGACAAGTACGAAGGCATGAACCGCGGCCGTAGCCACGAAGAAGCAGGCAGCAAAGACCTGGCCACAACCAAGGGTGTGGAATCGAGTACGCAACCAGCTGCCGGTGCAGAGGAGTAAGAGATGTTCGGTAAATTAACCCTGGAGGCGATACCCTATCACGAGCCGATAGTCATGGTGACACTCGCCATGATCGCGCTCGGTGGTATCGCTGTCGTCGGTGCTGTCACCTACTTCCGCAAGTGGTCCTACTTGTGGACTGAGTGGTTGACGACTGTCGACCACAAGAAAATCGGGGTGATGTACATCATCGTCGCGATGGTCATGCTGCTGCGCGGCTTTGCCGACGCCATCATGATGCGTACCCAGCTGGCTGCCGCTACCGGTGGCTCCGAAGGCTACCTGCCGCCTGAACACTATGACCAGATCTTCACCGCTCACGGTGTGATCATGATCATCTTCATGGCGATGCCGTTCTTCACCGGCCTGATGAACCTCGCGGTTCCTCTGCAGATCGGTGCACGTGACGTTGCCTTCCCGTTCCTGAACTCCCTGAGCTTCTACCTGCTGCTGGCAGGCGTGCTGCTGGTGAACATCTCGCTGGGTGTTGGTGAATTCGCCAAGACCGGTTGGGTTGCCTATCCGCCGCTGGCGGGCATCCAGTACAGCCCTGGGGTGGGTGTCGACTATTACATCTGGGCGCTACAGCTCTCAGGGTTGGGTACGACACTAACGGGTGTGAACTTCCTCGTCACCGTGATGAAGATGCGCGCACCTGGCATGAAGCTGATGGACATGCCGATCTTCACTTGGACCTGCACCTGGGCCAACGTGCTGATCGTTGCTTCGTTCCCGATTCTGACCGCTGCATTGGCACTGCTGACTGTTGACCGTTATCTGGACTTCCACATTTTCACCAACGAGCTTGGTGGGAACCCGATGATGTACGTCAACCTGTTCTGGGCCTGGGGTCACCCTGAGGTTTACATCCTGATCCTGCCGGCCTTCGGCGTGTTCTCGGAAGTGACCTCGACGTTTGCCGGCAAGCGCCTGTTTGGCCACCACGCGATGATCTACGCATCGGGTGCCATTGCAATTCTGGGCTTTGCGGTCTGGCTGCACCACTTCTTCACCATGGGTGCCGGCGCCAGCGTCAACACCTTCTTCGGCCTGGCGACGATGCTGATCTCCATTCCGACCGGTGTGAAGCTGTTCAACTGGCTGTTCACCATCTACCAGGGCCGCCTGCGCTTCACCGCGCCGATTCTCTGGACCCTGGGCTTCATGATCACCTTCTCCATCGGTGGCATGACCGGCGTTCTGCTGGCAGTTCCAGGTGCTGACTTCGTGCTGCACAACAGCCTGTTCGTGATCGCTCACTTCCACAACGTGATCATCGGTGGTGCGGTATTCGGCTATATCGCCGGCTTCGCCTACTGGTTCCCGAAAGCCTTTGGTTTCACCCTGAACGAGAAGTGGGGCAAAGCTGCCTTCTGGTTCTGGATCTCGGGCTTCTACGTTGCGTTCATGCCGCTGTATGCCCTGGGCTTCATGGGTATGACCCGTCGTCTGAACCACTCCGACAACCCGCTGTGGGAACCCTACCTGTACGTAGCCGTGGTCGGCGCCGTGCTGATCCTGTTCGGTATCGCCTGCCAGCTGATCCAGCTGTACGTATCGGTTCGCGACCGTCACCAGAACATGGACGTCACCGGCGACCCATGGGGCGGCCGTACGCTGGAATGGTCGACTTCGTCGCCACCTCCGTTCTACAACTTCGCCCACATGCCTGAGAAGGTTGGCCTGGACGCCTGGCACGAAGCCAAGGAAGACGGTGTTGCCTACAAGGTGCCGGCCAAGTACGAAGCGATCCACATGCCGAGCAACACCTCTACCGGTTTGTTCATGGGCCTGTTCCTGACCATCTTCGGCTTCGCGTTCATCTGGCACATCTGGTGGCTGGTCGGCGCAAGCCTGGTTGCAACCATCGCTGTCTTCGTTCGCCACGCTGCGCGTGACGACCAGGGCTTCATGGTTCCGGCCGAAGAAGTGGCGCGCATCGAAGGCGAGCGCATGCAAGCGCTGGCCAAAGCAGGTGCTCTGCCTGCCGGCGCACGTGTCGAATCGTTTGAGCGGGTGTAATCAATGTCCAGTCAAGTAATGCACGGTGCTCATGGTCATGACCATGGGCACGACGATCACCATCACGACTCGGGCCAGATGACCGTACTGGGCTTCTGGCTGTACCTGATGACCGACTGCATCCTGTTTGCGTCGCTCTTCGCCACCTACGCGGTGCTGTCCGGCAGTTTTGCCGGCGGCCCGTCGGGTCATGACATCTTCCAGCTCGATTTCGTAGCGGTAGAAACGCTGTTCCTGCTGCTGTCCTCGATCACCTTCGGCTTCGCCATGCTGAAGATGTTCGCTGGCAGCAAGTCGGGCGTACTGGGCTGGTTGGCTGTGACCTTCCTGTTCGGTGCAGGCTTCATCGCGATGGAAATCTATGAGTTCCATCACCTGATCGGCGAGGGCTTCGGCCCGCAGCGCAGTGGTTTCCTGTCGGGCTTCTTCGCCCTGGTAGGTACCCACGGCCTGCACGTGACTGCCGGCCTGATCTGGATGGCAATCATGATGTACCAGATCAACAAGCACGGCATCACGCCGACCGCCAAGACCCGCATGAGCTGCCTGAGCCTGTTCTGGCACTTCCTGGACGTGGTCTGGATCTGCGTATTCACCGTCGTCTACCTGCTGGGAGTTCTGTAATGGCTAACGCACACGACACTCATCACGAGGGTGGCCACGGCAGCGTGAAGTCGTACATGATCGGCTTCGTCCTGTCGATCATCCTGACCGCGATTCCGTTCGGCCTGGTGATGTACCCAAGCCTGCCGAAGAACCTGACCGTTCTGATCGTTGTGGCCATGGCCGTGATCCAGGTTGTTGTACACCTTGTATACTTCCTGCACATGGACCGCTCGAAAGAGCAGCGCAACAACGTATCGACGTTCCTGTTCACCACGTTGGTGATCGCACTGCTGGTTGGCCTGTCGCTGTGGATCATGTTCAGCATCCACTTCGAAATGCTGGCCAAGTGAGGTAAGACTGCATGTCCGTTAAGCACTTTATCCAAATCACCAAACCGGGGATCATTTTCGGTAACGTGCTTTCCGTGGCAGGCGGTTTCTTCCTTGCCGCGAAGGGCCATGTGGACTTCGCCCTGCTCCTGGCGGTCATTGTGGGCACTTCTCTGGTGGTGGCGTCCGGTTGTGTATTCAACAACTGCATCGACCGCGACATCGACCAGAAGATGGAGCGCACCAAGAACCGCGTCATGGTCCAGGGCGGCATGTCGCTGCCCCTCGCGCTGATTTACGCCACCCTGCTCGGGGTGGCGGGTTTCAGCTTGCTGTACGTGCAGGCCAACCCTCTGTCCGCGTTCTGCGCGCTGGTTGGCTTTGTGGTGTACGTCGGCTTCTACAGCCTGTGGCTCAAGCGCAAGTCGGTGCACGGCACCCTGGTTGGCAGCCTGTCCGGTGCCATGCCTCCGGTGATCGGTTACTGCGCCGTGAGCAACAGCTTCGACCTGGCTGCGGTCACCCTGCTGGTGATGTTCAGCCTGTGGCAGATGCCACACAGCTTCGCCATCGCCATCTTCCGCTTCAAGGACTACAGCGCCGCCAACATTCCGGTACTGCCGGTGGCGCGCGGCGTGCTTGCGGCGAAGAAGCAGATCGTGCTGTACGTGCTGGCCTTCCTGCTGGCCACGTTGATGCTTACCCTGGGCGGCTACGCCGGCCTCGCTTATCTGGCTGTTGCAGCTGGCATGGGCCTGTACTGGCTGTACATGGCCTGGGGTGGCTACAAGGCTGAAGATGACAGCAAGTGGGCCCGCAAGGTATTTGGTTTCTCCATTCTCACCGTCATGGCCTTGAGCTTGATGATGGGGGTGGACAGCCAGACTGCGGCCGATGTGCTGATGACTTACGCACGCTGAAACTGCTGCCTGCTTTACGAAAAGCCCCGGCCTTTGTGCCGGGGTTTTTTATTTCAGTCGTAAGCCGGGCGTCGCACTCACTCCCCCCGTGGTTTTCCAACAATGCATCTAAATAAATAATAAAAAACAGGGTATTGCCCTTTACAGATCGCCCATATCGGCACTATCTTCTGTTTCAGGCCGCCTCATGCGGCCAACGTCGCTCGGACGGTTCCGGGCGCTTACGTCTCAGAGGAAGCCATGGCCAACCCAGGTTCGCCGCGCCGTTTTGCGCGCATTGATCGTCTCCCCCCCTACGTCTTCAACATCACTGCCGAACTCAAGATGGCTGCCCGCCGCCGTGGCGAGGACATCATCGACCTCAGCATGGGCAACCCTGACGGTGCCACCCCCCCGCATATCGTCGAGAAGCTGGTACAGGTCGCCCAGCGTGAGGACACCCATGGCTATTCCACCTCCCGCGGAATCCCGCGGCTGCGCCGGGCCATTTCCAACTGGTACAAGGAACGCTACGAGGTCGATATCGACCCCGAAGACGAAGCCATCGTCACCATTGGTTCCAAAGAAGGCCTTGCCCACCTGATGCTGGCCACGCTCGACCAGGGCGACACGGTGCTGGTGCCCAACCCCAGCTACCCTATCCACATCTACGGGGCGGTTATTGCCGGTGCGCAGGTACGCTCCGTGCCGTTGGTGCCGGGGGTGGACTTCTTCAACGAGCTGGAACGGGCCATCCGCGAGTCGATCCCCAAGCCCAAGATGATGATCCTGGGTTTCCCGTCCAACCCGACCGCCCAGTGCGTGGAGCTGGATTTCTTCGAGCGAGTGGTGGCCCTGGCCAAGCAGTACGGGGTACTGGTGGTGCATGACCTGGCCTATGCCGACATCGTCTACGACGGCTGGAAGGCCCCGTCGATTATGCAGGTGCCGGGCGCCAAGGACGTTGCAGTGGAGTTTTTCACGCTGTCCAAGAGCTACAACATGGCCGGCTGGCGTATCGGCTTCATGGTCGGCAACCCGGAACTGGTCAACGCCCTGGCGCGCATCAAGAGCTACCACGACTACGGCACCTTCACCCCCCTGCAGGTAGCGGCCATCGCCGCGCTGGAAGGTGACCAGCAGTGTGTCCGCGACATTGCCGAGCAGTACCGCCAGCGCCGCAACCTGCTGGTGAAGGGGCTGCACGAGCTGGGCTGGATGGTCGAGAACCCCAAGGCGTCGATGTACGTGTGGGCCAAGATCCCGCCGCAGTATGCGCACCTGGGGTCGCTGGAGTTTGCCAAGAAACTGTTGGCCGAGGCCAAGGTGTGCGTGTCGCCGGGTATCGGTTTTGGCGACTACGGTGACGACCATGTGCGCTTCGCGCTGATCGAGAACCAGGACCGCATTCGCCAGGCCATACGCGGCATCCGCCAGATGTTCCGTGCCGACAGCGCGCCTCGCGCGTAAAGCCCTCGGGGCCGCATCGCGGCCCCACTTAAAGCTACGGGATTCGCTTCCGCCTGCTCCCCGCATACTGCCACCTCTATCTTCACCACTCATTTCTCCCCACAGAGACCCTCCAATGAGTGTATTTACCGCCTACTTCTGCGGCACCGGCTCGCACCGCTTCGACGACGCAAACCCCAACTTCTGGAATGGCGAACTGGTTTCAACGCTGGCCAACAATGATCAGGGCCGCGAGTTCGCCCACTGGATCGCCGTGGACGGCCCCGGCAGCGGCAACCTTCAGGATGACCAACTGTTCGTTGAGCCCGGCGGCTACTTCAACTGGACCGGCCAGTTGTTCGGGCGTGGCTGGGAGGAGAACGTCAACCATGTGCTGCAGGTGATCAAGGGCGAAAGCAACTGGCAACGCACCAAGCTCAGCGAGGTCGACTACGAGCGGCTGAAAAATGCCGGCGTACCGGTGCCCGAGGTGGCCTCCACCGCATCCTGGTTCTGGCGCACCTACGATTATGGCGATCGTCACCCGACGCCCCAGGAACTTCAGGAGCGCATCATCGGCATGTTCCGCAAGCCGCGCCTGCCCACCCAGGTCAACCTGGTGGGCTGGAGCCGTGGCGGCATCAGCTGCCACATGCTGGCCAATGCCATGGCTCAGGACTCTGTGCTGCGGGACATCCCGGTAAACATCTTTGCCATCGACCCGGTGCCGGGCGTGGGGAACGTTCAGCGTGAACGGGTTGCCCTTGGCAGCAATGTGCGCGAGTACGTGGGTTTCTACTCCAGGGACGAGCGCTCCAAAGGCTTTGCCTGCGTGGTCCCGTCGGTGGAGGAAGGGACGCGGATCTGCATCTACCCTATGCCGGGGCGCCATGCCACGCTGGTGGGCAATGCCTCCATCGACGGCGCTGGGGTGGGCAAGCTGCTGGTGGAGCCAGGACTGATCGTGCGGCATTACGCCGAGGTGTGCCTGGCGCGCTGGGGGGTTGAGCTTGCCGACCGGATGGGGCTAAGCGATGCCCAGGTGATGGAGTACCACCAGGCGATCGCTGCGCGTGAGGGCCAGTACCAGGACATGCGCCGGGTGTCTTACACCGTGCTCACCGAGGGCAGCCAGCACGACCGGCTGGTGCACGAGGGGAGCAGGCAGACGGGTTTCAGCCAGGTGTGCGGCGATGGCTACGAGCCCACCGAGGGGCTAGGGCGGCAGCAGTGTGACGTGAATACCTACAAGGCGCTGTGCTGAGTGCCCGCGCGACAGGGCCTGCCCCTGTCGCCACGCAGGCATGGCGATGGACGGCAATTATTTTTGCATCCCCCCTCTATTCAGCCACCCCTGCTTGGACTGAGAATGGCGCCGCGGGCTCAGCCCGATAACAACAACCTTCCCTCCGTGCCATCATGTCCGAATATAACCCTTGCCTTGACTGCGGCGCTTGCTGCGGGTACTTCCGTGTGTCCTTCTTCTGGGGTGAGTGCCAGTCTTCCGGGGGCCTTGTGCCGGACGACCTGGTGGTGCAGATCAACCCCACCCGCGTCGCCATGATCGGCACTGATGCCAAGCCGTGCCGCTGCATCAGCCTGAAAGGTGAGATCGGGCAGGAGGTGGCGTGCACCATCTATGAAAACCGCTCCAGCCCGTGCCGGGAGTTCGATGCGTCCTGGGAGGGTGGCGTGCACAACCCCAGCTGCGACGCAGCGCGGGCTGCCTACGGCCTGCCCCCATTGACCCCGCCTGGGGCCAACGAGCCGCACTGGCCGGATGATGGGGCTGAGGTGGCTTGAGGCGGCGCGAAAGTCAAGCTTGGCGGCGTGCCCACCGGGTTTCGATGGATTATCGTCTGTCATACATCGGTTGGCGCGTGCCAAGGTTGGTGTACCCGCTATAATCAGTGTCAGGCCTTGTGTTGTGTTCCCTAAGAGAACATGATCAGCCTCGTGGGACGCGCGAAGCGCGCAGCCCGAGACCCGAAGAGGAAGATGGCTATGACCCCTTATACTCAGCCGCAAGCCGATCTGGAAAAGACCCATACAGAGATCGTTAAACTGCTCGCCGAAACTCGTAAGCTGAACGCTGAAGCCGGCAAGATGACTCGCGAGACCTTTTGGTATCCGGTGGCTATCTCTACTGGCCTGATAACCGCAGTGGCTACCATCACCACCTTGCTGATCAAGTACATCAGCTGAGTGTCCTGCCCCGTGCTTCGGGGCACTCTGTCTGCGAGCTGCCATGAAAATCATCAGCCAGTACTCCCCCCCTACGGCGCAAAATCTCGCGCATCTCAAAGAACGCCTTGATGCGACCAGCCAAGTGATGGCCGATGTGTGTGGTCTAGCCCAAGGGCAACAGTGGCGGAAGTACACCGGTGGCAGCAACCCCCGTGTGATGGGGCTGCACATGCACTTCTACATGGCCGCCTTGCTGTCGCTTGATGAGGTCAGTTTGGCAAAGGTTTGGGAGACGATGCGGGAACATGGCGCAGCTTTGCAGCTAACTGACGGCCCTGCCTTGCTCTGAGCCTTGAGCCTTCAGCAGGCACCCACTACGCCCGCATTTGAATGCGTTCTCTCCTACGTTTGTTTCGGGCCAGTCATGCCTGTAGCAGTCGCACGCGGCCGCCTGTTTCGGCGTCCCGACTGTGGCCTCGGGCAATAATGCAAGTCAGGCGCCTTCCATCCAACATGTAGGTAAACTGTCATCTCCCCGCAATGGACAGGAGATCCGGCGTGACCCCACCCCGCAGTTTCCCCAGTGACCTCTGCCTCGACAGCCCGCGGCTGCAACTGCGCCCCATGCGCCATGCCGACGCTGCGCAGTGGTTGAAGATCATGGCCGACCCCGAGGTCATGCGCTATTGGCATCATGCACCCTGGCACAACCTGGCTGAGGCAGAAAGTGCCCTGGCCGCCGACCGCGAAGCCTACACCCGTGGCGAGCAACTGAAGCTCGGCATGTACCGCCGCGACAATGGCGAGCTGATCGGCATGGTGCAGCTGTTCAACATCGACGATGTTTCCCGCCGTGGCGAGATCGGTTACTGCCTGGCCAGCGCCGTGCAGGGGCGCGGCTACATGGATGAGGCGTTGACCTGCTTCATCGACTATATCGCCAACACCCTGCACTTGCGCCGCCTGGAAGGGGAGATCGACCCACGCAACCAAGGCTCGGCGCGCACGTTGGAGCGCCAGGGTTTCGTGCTTGAAGGTACATTGCGCGCCCGTTGGTGCGTAGCGGGTGAGTTGTCGGACTCCGGCATTTACGGCCTGCTGCTGGAGCCGCCAGTTGCCTGATGCCTGGTACCCGGTGTTTGGAGGGCGGGCCGGGCATGGGTTAAGGTCACCCCTTGTCCCGAACTCTCCAGGTGCCCCTTGCCCGCTTTCTACCTGAGCATCAGCCTGCTGCTATACCTGGCCGCGCTGTTTTTTGACGGCGCGCTGATGGCAGGCGGTCGCCACATGCCGGCCTTGCAGATGCTGTTGTACGGGCCATGGGGCTTGCCGTTCGGCCTGCACCAGTGGTTCGCCAACCCACTGCTGGCCCTGGCCATTCTGGCCCACCGTCGCCTGCGCCGGTTTGCGTTGCTGGCAGGGCTGGGCGCCTTGTACCTGGCGGGGACCAGCTTCGGTATCGACCGCCTGCCCGATAACCAGAGCTATGAGTTCCACGACCTGGCCGGCTTTGCCGCCGGGTTTTACCTGTGGCTGGCGGCGATCGGCGTGTTCTGCCTGGGCCAGGCCTGGCACTGCTTGAAAGCGCGCTGCGCCGCCGATATGCCAGGCTGGAACTGGGCGGATGTCGCCCTCATCGCGGCACTGGCGGTGACGTTGTATGCCGCCACCCAGATGCCGTCTTTGCGCTTCGAACCCGGCAAGGTGCTGATGCCGCCGGAGCAGCCTCAGACTCTGTAACGACCACAAGGAGCGTTTGCATGATCAAGCATTATCTGGCGGGCATCGCCTTGGCCTGTACCCTGCCGCTGGCCATGGCCGACGACCATTCGCCGGCCTATGGGCAGTGCATGGACAAAGCCTCCAGCACCGTCGCCATGAGCGAATGCCTGAAGGCGGAAACCCAGGTGCAGGACCAGCGCCTGAACGCGGTGTACAAACGCCTGATGGGCAAGCTGGCCGCCGATCAGCAGAAAAGCCTGCGCGATGTACAACGCAAGTGGCTGGCCTACCGCGATGGCAACTGCCAGTTCCACCGGCATGCCAGTGGCGGCACCATGGCCCAGCTGGAAGGCGGCACCTGCCTGATGGACATGACCCGCGACCGTGCCGCGGAGCTGGAGCGCGTACTCAGCCCCGGGCAATGACGGCTTGGGTTACAGGCGCGGCGCCTGATGCCGCTGCGCCCGTGCCTTGAGGTACTCGCGCACTTCCAGGGCGTTGCCGGCAAACTCGATACGCTCGGCTTTGGCGTCCCGCTGGTAGGCGTACATCGGGTCGTAGTACTCGCTGAGCAACCCCTCGATCCAGCCCCGGTGCAGATCCACCGCGCCGCTGCGCTGCTGCTCATCCAGTGCCTGGGCGAGCAGCGCCGCAAGCCGTTGATGGCGCTCGCCGCCCAGGCGCTTGTGGATATTGGCCATGCTCTGCAGCATCCGCTGGGCGAACAACTGTAACCCCGCCTCGTGGCCATGCAGTGCCACGAACTCGGCGCTCAGGTCGATCACATAGTCACGCAGTATCCGCTCCACCCGGCCGTCGAAGCTGTCTTCCAGCCACACCATCGGGTACTGCTGCATGCCCTGGTAGAGCTCCAACGGGACCGTGCAGCTGCCCACGATACGGCCTTCGTCTTCCAGCACGAACTGGCTGACCCCACGGGCGCGTTTTTTCAGCACGTCGATGGCCAGTTGGTTTTCGAAGTCGATCTGCGCCGGTTGCGCGGTGGCGCGCTTGCCGAAGCTGGAGCCGCGGTGGTTGGCGTGGCCTTCCAGGTCCAGCACGTTGTCCAGTTGGTGCAGTACATCGGTTTTGCCGGTGCCGGTCAGGCCACCCAGCAGCACGAAGCCGCACTGGGCAACGGCTTGCTGGGTAGTCTCCAGCAGGTAGGTACGCAGGGCCTTGTAGCCGCCGGTGATGCGAGGGTAGCGGATACCGGCCTCATCACGTAGCCAGCCCTGAACGATCTGCGAACGCAGGCCGCCCCTGAAACAGTACAGGTAGCCTTCAGGGTGAGCCTGGGTGAACGCCACCCAGGCGTCCATGCGCGCCTGCTTGGTGTCACCCCCCACCAGGCGGTGGCCCAGCTCGATGGCGGCGGCCTGGCCCTGCTGCTTGAAGCAGGTGCCGACCTTCTGCCGCTCCTGGTCGTTCATGAGTGGCAGGTTGACGACGCCGGGGAAGGCGCCTTTGGTGAATTCGATGGGGGCACGCATGTCCA
>NZ_BCAV01000030.1:0-123183 GCF_001320125.1 Pseudomonas sp. NBRC 111119 | reverse complement strand
CTTGTGCCCATAGCTTTCGAAGTTGCGCAGGGTGCCGCCCGGGATGCAGCCTTCGGCCAGGTAGTGTTCTACGCCAGGCAGGCGTGGAACAGCGGCGTAGTCCAGGTGCGCCGTGAGGCCGCTGCCTTCTGCCAGCTCAACCAGGTGGCCAAGCAGGCCGAACCCGGTGACGTCGGTCATGGCCTTCACGCCGTCGAGCTTGCCGAAACGGCTGCCGGGGGTGTTGAGGGTACACATCCAGTCACGGGCCAGGCCCCGGTCCTGATCGCGCAGCTTGGCTTTTTTCTCGGCGGTGGTGAGGATGCCGATGCCCAGCGGTTTGGTCAGGTACAGGCGGCAACCTGCCGTGGCGGTGTCGTTGCGCTTGAGGTGGCGCTTGCTGACCACGCCGGTGACGGCCAGGCCGAAAATGGGCTCGGGCGCGTCGATGGAGTGCCCGCCGGCCAATGGAATGCCCGCTTCGGTACACACTGCACGGCCCCCGCGAATGACTTCGCGGGCGACTTCTGGCGGCAGCACGTTGACTGGCCAGCCAAGAATGGCGATGGCCATCAACGGGTCGCCGCCCATGGCGTAGATATCGCTGATGGCGTTGGTGGCTGCAATGCGCCCGAAATCGTACGGGTCATCGACGATCGGCATGAAGAAGTCGGTGGTCGACACCACGCCACGCTCATCGTCCAGCGCGTACACCGCCGCATCGTCGCGCGAGGCATTGCCCACCCACAGCTTGGGGTCCAGCGCCTGGGCGCCGCTTTCGGCAAGGATCACGTCCAGCACCTTGGGGGAAATCTTGCAGCCACAGCCGGCGCCATGGCTGTACTGGGTCAGGCGAATTGGCTCGCTCATGTGCACCTCGGCAGCTCAAAGTATGGCGCGATTGTAGCAAAGCTGGCCTTTGAGCCCGGGCCTCTTATAATCCGTTGGGCGGCCGCTCGCCCCTCAACTGGAGAATACCCATGCTCAAACGTCCCCTGGCGCTCGCCGCCGGCCTTGTGCTGTCCTGCTGCACTGTTGTCGCCCAGGCGGCGGAAACCCTGCGCGTCAGCGCCATCCCGGATGAAGCGCCAACCGAACTGCAGCGCAAGTTCAAGCCGTTGGGCGAGTACCTGGGCAAGCAGTTGGGCATGGACGTGAAGTTCGTCCCCGTGGCCGACTACCCGGCCGTTGTCGAGTCGCTGGCATCCGGCCGGCTGGACCTCGCCTGGCTGGGCGGTTTCACCTTTGTCCAGGTATACCTCAAGGACCCGACCGCCACCCCGCTGGTGCAGCGTGAGCAGGATGCCCAGTTCACGTCCAAGTTCATCACTGCCAACCCTGACGTGAAGAGCCTGGCCGACCTCAAGGGCAAATCCTTTGCCTTCGGCTCCATTTCCTCCACCTCCGGCAGCCTGATGCCGCGCTACTTCATGCTCAAGCAGGACAACATCAAGCCCGAGGGCTACTTCAGCCGGGTGGCCTATTCCGGTGCCCACGACGCCACCGTGGCCTGGGTGCAGGCGGGCAAGGTGGACGGCGGCGTGCTGAACGCCAGCGTGTGGCAGAAGCTGGTGGATGCCGGCAAGGTGGATACCAGCAAGGTCCGTGTGTTCGCTACCACGCCGACCTACTTCGACTACAACTGGACGGTGCGCGGCAACATGGACCCTGCGCTCAAGCAGAAGATCAAGCAGGCCTTCCTCGACCTGGACCCGGCCAACCCCGAGCAGAAGGCCATTCTGGACCTGCAGGCCGCCAGCCGCTTCATCGAGACCAAACCTGAAAACTACCAGGGCACTGAACAGGCTGCCCGCGAGGCCGGCCTGCTCAAGTGATGGCGGCTACGACTTCGGCGCTGGCAGTGCAACTGCACGGCGCCGGCTTGCGGCACGCCGCAGTGCGGGCGCTGGACGGCGTAAGCCTGGCAATCCGGCAAGGTGAGCGGGTGGCCATCATTGGCCCCTCGGGTGCCGGCAAGTCCAGCTTGCTGCACCTGATGGCCTCTGCGGTGCCGCCCAGCAGCGGTAGCCTGCACGTGCTCGGCGAGCAGCCTTGGGCGCTGTCTGCCAGGGCGCGCCAACGCCTGCGCGCCCAGGTGGGTTTGGTGCACCAGGCGCCGCCGCTGCCACCTCGCCAGCGCGTGGTCACGGCCGTACTCGCCGGTCGCCTCGGTCAATGGGGCGTGCTGCGGGGTTTGTTCAACCTGCTGTACCCCAGTGATATCCCCGGTGCACGCCGGGTGCTGGCCGAACTGGGCCTGGCTGACAAACTGTTCGTGCAGTGCGGGCAATTGTCAGGCGGGCAGTTGCAGCGGGTAGGCATTGCCCGCGCCCTGTACCAGCAACCCCGGCTGCTGCTGGCCGATGAACCGGTGTCGGCGATGGACCCGATGCTGGCCGACCACAGCCTGGCCTTGCTCAACCGCCATGCCCAGGCCAACGGCGTGACGCTGGTGGCGAGCCTGCATGCCGTGGAACTTGCACTGGCGCACTTCCCGCGGGTGATTGGCATCCGCGATGGCCACGTGCTGTTCGACTGCCCGGCCGAAGCGGTCAGCGAACAACTGCTCAATGACTTGTACGCCAACGAGCACTTGGCGCCGGCGCCTGACCAGCCAGCACCCTTTTCTGTGCAGATGCCTCGATGTTGAAGGCTGATGCGCGCGACCCTGCATTGCTGCCGCGTTTGCTGCTTGGCTTGCTGGCAGTGGTGGTGCTGTGGCCCGGCATCCAGCTGAGTGAACTCAACCCCAGCGTGCTGCTGCAGGCGGAAAACCGTCAGCAGATCGCCAGCTTTACGGCTGCGTTCTGGCCGCCCACCCATGATGCGCAGTTCATGGCACTGCTGCTGGACGCCACCCTGCAGACCTTGGCTGTCGCCACTGCCGGTATGGCCATGGCACTGTTGCTTGCAGCACCGGCAGCGTTACTGGCCAGCCGGGCACTGTCGTTGCGTGCCGCTTCCAGCAATGGGTGCAGGGCCGGGTGGTCGCGGTGGGTGCGCATGCCGGTGCGTGGAGTACTGATCTTTCTGCGCAGCGTGCCGGAAATTGTCTGGGCGCTGTTGTTCGTAAGGGCAGTGGGGTTGGGGCCGACAGCGGGGGTGCTGGCTATCGCTATTACCTACAGCGGCATGCTGGGCAAGGTCTATGCCGAGATTTTCGAATCGGTGGATCAGCGGCCGGCCCACGCGCTGCTGCATGCGGGTGCGGGGCGGCTGAGCGCGTTTTTCTACGGCATCCTGCCCAATGCGGCCGCTGAGGTGGTGTCGTATACCGTTTACCGTTGGGAATGCGCTATCCGCGCTTCAGTGGTGATGGGCTTTGTGGGGGCAGGGGGCCTGGGCCAGCAGATCGACCTGTCGATGCGGATGTTCGCTGGCGCCGAGGTGGCGAGCATGCTGCTGACATTCCTGGTACTGGTCATGTTGGCCGACGGTTTCAGCCGCCTGTTGCGCTGGAGGCTGACATGAACCGGCTGATCAACCTGGGGCTGGTCGCGGCGATTTTGGCGGCGGTGGTCGCGTCTTTCGCCTACCTCGGCTTGGATTTCCAGGCGCTGGTAGGTAACGGCGGCCTGGGGCAGATGGGCGAGTACGCCGGGCGTTTCCTGTACCCGGACCTGTCCGCCGGGCACGTGGGGGCGGTTGCCTACGGTGCGCTGGAAACCTTGGCCATGTCGGGCATGGGCACGTTGCTGGCGGTGGTGCTGGGGCTTCTGCTGGCCCTGCCTGCAGCCGGCCGCTTCGGGTGGCCGTTGCAGGCGGTGGCGCGGCTGCTGCTCAATGCTTTGCGTGCCATCCCGGAATTGGTGTGGGCGGCGCTGACGGTGCTGGCTGCAGGGCTAGGCCCCAACGCCGGTACCCTGGCCTTGGCCCTGCACACGGCGGGGGTGTTGGGCCGGCTGTTTGCCGAGGCGCTGGAAAACGCCCCCCCGGAACCCGCGGCGGCTATCCGGCTGCAGGGGGGTAGCCAGGTGGCTGCGTTCTGCTTCGGCACCTTGCCCAACCTGTGGCCGCAGCTGCTGGCATACAGCCTGTACCGCTGGGAAAACAACATCCGCATGGCCAGCGTGCTGGGGTTCGTTGGGGCGGGCGGGTTGGGGCAGATGCTGTACACCACCCTCAGCCTGTTCCAGGAGGCGCAGGCCAGCACGGTGATCCTGGGCATGCTGGTGCTGGTGTTTCTGGTGGATGCCTTGAGCGATGTGTTGCGCCAGCGTTATGTGCGTGGCGGCAGGTGAGTGGGGGTTGCCCTGCTCGCCCTGCGCCACCCCGGTTGTGCAAAGAGTATCAGGCAGTCACTGCCTCAGCGGACTGCGCGCCGCGCTGCATCGACTCCAGGTTCCGCTCGATGGTCTCGCAGATGGTGTCCATCTGGATCTGATGCTCGCTGAAGCGGAACGGGCTCTGCAGGTCGGTGCCGATGCGCTCGATGGCCAGCAGCATGAAGCCCACCACAGTAGACGCCAGCGGCGTGAACCATTCCAGCGACTCTACCAACCCCACCGGCACAATCAGGCAGAACAGGGTAATGAACAGCCGTGGAAAGTACACGTAGGGGTAGGGCAGGGGCGTATTGGCGATACGTTCCATGCCGCCCTGGGCATTGGACAAGTCCACCAGTGTCGACTCCAGGCGCGCCAGGCGAATGCTGTCCAGGCGCCCAGCCTGGTATTCACGTGCCAGCAGGGCAGCGGAGCCACTGACGATGTCGTTGGCGAAGTTGTTGGAGCGCGTGCGCCGCTCGAACTCCGCCTCGGGGATGAATGCGCCCAGTTCGTCCGCGCATTTTTCGCCCCTCAGCTGGGCCGCCAGGCAATTCACATAGGCAATATGCCGGCGCAGCAGGGTAGCCTTGACCGGGTTGAGGCCGTCTTCGGGGTCATCGATCAAGGTCAGCGTCTGCCGGGCGAAGCTACGCGAGCTGTTCACCAGGGCGCCCCACAATGTCCGTGCCTCCCACCAGCGGTTGTAGGCGCTGCTGTTGCGAAAGCTCACCAGTACCACCAGGGCCGAGCCTAGCAGGGTCAGCGGGATCAGCGGCAAGGTGAACTTGCTGTTGAAGAACAGCATGAAATCAATGGTGACCAGCACGTCCCAGATCAGCAGCCAGAACAGTGACCAGCCGATGTAGCCAATGGTCTTCACTGCCAGGCGATACTTGCGAATGATGACGTCTTTCAAATGGCGCACCTCAAACGTTTCAGTGTGCTGGATGGGACGTCGGGCAGTGGCGAAGGTTCGCAGGCTTGGTGTTGCAAACCATGTTCGCGCCACACCCTCACACCTGCGTCGCATTTCGTCCAACAGGTTTGCCCGCCTCGGCTCGATAGTGGCACAATGCCTTGTATCGAATGGCTGCCCATGCCCACGCTGCGTGGCCCGTCCGATGCATCTTCAGGGCAGCATTCCTTCGGTACCCCGCCATGAACCAGCGCACAGGCAAAGGCCTTTCTTTCGCCAGACGCATGTATGCCCCCCGCGCCATCGGTACCGGTCTCGGCTTTTTTTGTGTACTGATCGGGATTTTCCCCCTGCAGCCTGCCGGCTGGGTGTGGGCACTGCTGTTTGCCCACGGCTTTGTCTGGCCGCACCTGGCCTATCAGCTTGCCCGCCGCTCCGGCGAACCGTTCCGCACCGAGCAACGCAACCTGGTCTTCGATGGCTTTGCCGGCGGCTGCTGGGCGGGCGTGATGGGGCTCAACCCACTGCCCAGCGTCATCATCCTGTCGATGATCGCCATGGACAAGATCGCTGCAGGCGGCTGGCACATGCTGTTCAAAACCTTGGCAGCCCAGGCAGCCGGCATCGCGTTGGGGCTGTGGCTGTATGAGCCGCCACTGTTCCCAGCCACCACCCAGGCGCAGATGCTGGCGTGCCTGCCAATACTGCTGATCTACCCCATGGCCATTGGCCTGATCTGTTATCAGGTGACCGTTCAGCTTGGCAAGCATAAGCGCGCCCTGGCCCGCCTCAGCCAGACCGATGCGCTGACCGGCTTGAGCAACCATGGTGCGTGGAAGGCATTGCTGCTGAGCGAATTCGAGCGTTGCCAGGCCGGGGGCGGCGGCAATTGCCTGGCGCTGATCGATGTCGACCATTTCAAGCAGGTCAATGACCGTTACGGCCACCTGGTTGGCGACAAGATCCTGCGGGTCATCAGTGCCACCCTGTCGCTGCACCTGCGCAAGCGCGACCCGGCAGCGCGCTATGGCGGTGATGAGTTCTGCGTGATGCTGCCCGAAACCACTGCCGCCCAGGCGCGTGAAGTGCTGGAGCGCCTGCGCCTGGCGGTGGAAGCCTTCCGCGACCCGGCGCTGCCAGAGCTGGCGTTGAGCCTGAGCATTGGCGTGGCACCGTATGAGCCGCATATGGACAATGCCGAAGCCTGGCTGCATGCGGCGGACATGGCCCTGTACGGCGCCAAGCATGCCGGGCGCAACTGCATCATGTTGGCGCCCGCCACCCCGCAGCCGGCCTGATCAGGACTTGGCCGCGACGGCCACGTAGCCTTTCACCGACCGCGGTGCCCCGGGCTTGGCCTTGTGTGCCAGCAGGTACTGGTAGCGGCGCCATTCCTTGTCGATTTCGCTGAACGACATGAACACGCTGACCCGGTCCTTGCCGGCCAGGTCCGGCCGCTTGGCCGCGTCGATCTCGCGGGTGGGGATGATCGCGACGTTGATGCCAACCACATTGCCGTCATCGGCGAACACTGGCCCGCCAGACATACCTTTGGTGATCGGGCCATCATGCACCGAATAAAACACGCTGCCGGGCGTGCCATCCAGGCGCACCAGCGACGAAAGCGCATGGCCCTTGCCTTGCACCGGCATCATCAGGCTGTTGAAACCCACTGCCGTAACGGCTTCGCCTGGCACGTACTGGCGCCAATGCGGCACTGCGCTGGCTTTGTGCTTGAAGAACACCACATCCCCCAGGCCCTCGTGCACCACGTTGCGCAGGAAGGGGGTGTGCTTGGCAGTGACGGCGTAATCGTCGTTCCACTGTATGGCGCTGGCCATCAGCAGCATGGGCAGCGGCGCACCGGAGGTGACCACGAAGGCTTGGCTGTAGACAGGGTCTGAAACGTAGGACGTAGGCATTCCATTGCACCCACTGAGCAGCATCATTGCCGCCATGCAGGGCGCGATTGTCTTCATGGTTCACACGGAAGTGAGAGGGAAGGGTGCCGCAATATGGCTAAATGCCATTACTGAAGCAATACATTCGGCATATATCCGACGAATGTAAGCTTATGGACTAGTGTGGCCACTGGCCAATAGGCTTCCTGCATGGTTGTGCGGGGGGAAAATCAATAGCCTGGCGCCAGAGGCCGCGCAGGGGGCTGGCTGTGGAGCGGGCAAAAAAAAACCGACCACTAGGTCGGTTTTTTCCGGATTTTGGTGCCCCGAGGGAGACTCGAACTCCCACTCCTTTCGAAAACGGATTTTGAATCCGCCGCGTCTACCAATTCCGCCATCAGGGCGTGGCGCGCAGTATAGAGAGGTGCCGCTGGTCGGTCAATCGGCTTTCATGGTCAATTTTCACACATTGGGCTAAACTTCCCGGCCCTGCCGAACCGAACATCATCATGCGCGTCGCCGATTTCTCCTTCGAACTCCCTGATTCCCTGATCGCCCGCCACCCGCTGGCCGAGCGCCATGGCAGCCGTCTGCTGGTACTCGATGGGCCAACCGGCGCGCTTGCGCACCGGCAATTTCCCGACCTGCTCGAATACCTGCGCCCCGGCGACCTGATGGTGTTCAACAACACACGGGTCATTCCGGCACGGCTGTTCGGCCAGAAGGCGTCGGGCGGCAAGCTCGAAATGCTGGTGGAGCGGGTGCTGGACAGCCACCGTGTGCTGGCCCATGTGCGCGCCAGCAAAGCGCCCAAAGTGGGTACGGTCATTTTGCTGGAAGGCGGCGGTGAAGCCGAGATGGTCGCCCGCCACGACACGTTGTTCGAGCTGCGCTTCACTGAAGAAGTGCTGCCGCTGCTCGACCGGGTCGGCCACATGCCCCTGCCGCCCTACATCGACCGCCCCGACGAAGGCGCGGACCGTGAGCGCTACCAGACCGTCTATGCCGAGCGCGCCGGCGCCGTTGCCGCGCCCACTGCAGGCTTGCACTTCGATGAGGCCCTGCTGGCGCAAATTGCCGCCATGGGCGTAGAGCGTGCCTTCGTCACCCTGCACGTAGGGGCCGGCACCTTCCAGCCGGTACGGGTGGACAACATCGAAGACCACCACATGCATAAAGAGTGGCTCGAAGTGAGCCAGGATGTGGTCGATGCCATCGAGGCGTGCCGCGCCCGTGGCGGGCGGGTAATCGCAGTCGGTACAACCAGCGTGCGCTCGCTGGAAAGCGCAGCCCGTGATGGCGTGCTCAAGCCGTTCAGCGGCGACACCGACATCTTTATCTACCCGGGCCGCCCGTTCCATGTGGTAGACGCCCTGGTCACCAATTTCCACCTGCCCGAGTCCACGTTGCTGATGCTGGTCTCGGCCTTTGCCGGCTACCCCCAGACCATGGCTGCCTACGCGGCGGCGGTCGAGCAGGGGTACCGCTTCTTCAGTTACGGTGATGCCATGTTCATCACCCGCAATCCGGCGCCACGCGGGCCCGAGGATCAAGCATGAGTCGCACCTGTCGAATGTCCTTCGAACTGCTGGCCACCGACGGCAAGGCCCGTCGGGGCCGCATCACCTTCCCCCGTGGCACCGTCGAAACCCCGGCGTTCATGCCGGTGGGCACCTATGGCACGGTCAAGGGCATGCTGCCCCGCGACATTGAGGCGATCGGCGCCGAGATGATCCTGGGCAACACCTTCCACCTGTGGCTGCGCCCGGGCACCGAGGTGATCAAGAAGCACAACGGCCTGCACGACTTCATGCAGTGGAAAGGCCCGATTCTTACCGATTCCGGTGGTTTCCAGGTGTTCAGCCTGGGGGCCATGCGCAAGATCAAGGAAGAGGGCGTGACCTTCGCCTCGCCGGTGGACGGCTCCAAAGTGTTCATGGGCCCTGAAGAATCCATGCAGGTGCAGCGTGACCTGGGCTCTGACGTGGTGATGATCTTCGACGAGTGCACCCCGTACCCGGCCGAGCACGACATTGCCCGTACCTCCATGGAGCTGTCGCTGCGCTGGGCCCAGCGTTCGAAGAATGCCCACGCCGACAACACGGCGGCGCTGTTCGGCATCGTCCAGGGCGGCATGTACCAGGACCTGCGCATGCGCTCGCTGGAAGGCCTGGAGAACATTGGTTTCGACGGCCTGGCCATTGGTGGCCTGTCGGTGGGCGAACCCAAGCACGAGATGATCAAGGTGCTGGATTACCTGCCAGGCCAGATGCCTGCTGACAAACCTCGTTACCTTATGGGGGTAGGCAAACCGGAAGATCTCGTTGAGGGTGTGCGCCGCGGCGTCGACATGTTCGACTGCGTGATGCCAACGCGTAACGCACGTAACGGCCATCTGTTTGTCGATACAGGGGTGATCAAGATCCGCAACGCGTTCCATCGTCATGATGAATCGCCGCTGGACCCGACCTGTGATTGCTACACCTGCAGCAACTTCTCCCGCGCGTATCTGCACCACTTGGACAAGTGCGGCGAAATGCTGAGCAGCATGCTGAATACCATCCACAACTTGCGCCATTACCAGCGCTTGATGGCCGGTTTACGCGAGGCTATTCAACAGGGTAAATTGGCCGCCTTTGTCGACGCCTTCTACGCCAAGCGCGGGCTGCCTGTGCCGCCCTTGGACTGACTGTTTGCATCCATTATTAGAACATTGCATTAGGAGTGCCCAATGAGCTTCTTCATCCCCGCCGCGTACGCGGACGCTGCTGCACCTGCCGCTGGCCCTGCCGGCACCGGTTTCGAGTGGATCTTCCTGGTCGGCTTCCTGGTCATCTTCTACCTGATGATCTGGCGCCCGCAGGCCAAGCGTGCCAAAGAGCAGAAGAACCTGCTGGGCAACTTGCAAAAAGGTGACGAAGTTGTCACCAACGGCGGTATCGCCGGCAAGATCGTCAAGGTGTCCGATGATTTCGTGGTGCTGGAAGTGTCCGACACTGTCGAACTGAAGTTCCAGAAGGGTGCCATTGCGGCCACCCTGCCAAAAGGTACGCTCAAGGCTATCTGAGTTACCGGTTTCATTTTTCCAGTCGGGGCGCGCAACGCGCCCCGCGTCTTGAACGGGCGGCGTGATGCTGAACAAATACCCTCTGTGGAAATACGCACTGATCCTGGTGGTACTGGCGATCGGTTTTATTTATTCCGCTCCCAACCTCTACCCGGATGATCCGGCTGTACAGATCAGTGGTGCCAGCTCGGCGCTGCAGGTCAGTCAGGCCGACCTCGATCGCGTCAGCAAAGCGCTGGTCGATGCCAATATCACCGTAAAAGGCACCAGCCTGGGTGAGAAGGGCAGTGGCCTGATCCGTCTGACCAACCAGGAAGACCAGCTGCCAGCCAAGGATGTAGTGCGCAAGGCGCTGGGCGATGACTACGTCGTGGCCCTGAACCTGGCCCAGACCACGCCGACGTGGCTGCGCAACCTGGGTGCCAGCCCGATGAAGCTGGGCCTGGACCTGTCCGGTGGTGTGCACTTCCTGCTGGAAGTGGACATGGACAAGGCCATGAGCGCCCGCATGAAAGTCTACGAAGGCGAGGTCAAGACCTTGCTGCGTAAGGAGCGCATACGCTACCGCAGCCTGCCGCAGCAGGATGGCGGCATCATGTTGGGCTTCTCCGACGACGCGACCCGCGAACAGGCACGTGCCCTGGTACGCAAGAATTTCAGCGATTTCGACCTGACCACCACCGAGCGTAACGACCTCGCTGTGCTGCGCCTGGCGCTTACCCAGGCCAAGGTCGCCGAAATCCGCGAATACTCCATCAAGCAGAACCTCACCACCGTGCGTAACCGGGTCAACGAACTGGGTGTCGCCGAGCCGCTGGTACAGCGCCAGGGCGCCAACCGTATCGTGGTCGAGCTGCCGGGTGTGCAGGACACTGCCGAAGCCAAGCGTATCCTGGGTAAAACCGCCAACCTGGAGTTCCGCTTCGGTGCCGAGCCAGGCGCTTCCAAGGCCACCACCGAGGTGTTCGAGTTCCGTGAAGGTGGCCGTTCTGCCCCTGTCGAGCGTGGCTTGATCATCACCGGCGACCAGGTGACCGATGCCCAGGCCAGCTTCGACGAGCACGGCCGCCCACAGGTGAACATTCGCCTGGATGGCCACGGTGGCGAGCTGATGAGCCGCGCCACGCGTAGCAACGTGGGCCGCAGCATGGCGGTGATCTTCATCGAGCAGAAACCGATCACCCGCTACGTCAAGCAAACTGTCGATGGCGTCGAGAAAGACGTCGCGGTGCAGAGCTTCCAGGAAGAGAAAAAGATCATCAGCCTGGCGACCATCCAGTCGCCGCTGGGCAGCCAGTTCCGCATCACCGGCCTCAACGGCCAGGGTGAGTCGTCGGAACTGGCACTGCTGCTGCGCGCCGGTGGTCTGGCGGCGCCGATGTACTTCGCTGAAGAACGTACCATTGGCCCAAGCCTGGGTGCCGACAACATCACCAAGGGCATCGACGCGTCGCTGTGGGGCATGTTGTTCGTCTCGCTGTTCATCATCGCCATCTACCGCGGCTTCGGCGTGATCGCCACCATCGCCTTGGCGGGCAACATGGTGTTGCTGCTGGCGTTGATGTCGCTGCTGGGCGCCACGCTGACCCTGCCGGGTATCGCCGGTATCGTGTTGACCATGGGTATGGCGGTGGACGCCAACGTGTTGATCTTCTCGCGTATCCGCGAAGAGCTCAAAGCCGGCATGTCGGTGCAGCGCGCCATTCACGAAGGTTTCAACCGCGCCTATACCGCGATCATCGACGCCAACCTGACCAGCCTGCTGGTGGGCGGCATCCTGTTCGCCATGGGTACCGGCCCGGTCAAGGGCTTTGCGGTCACCATGTCCCTCGGGATTTTCACCTCGATGTTCACCGCCGTCATGGTGACCCGTGCAATGGTCAACCTGACCTGCGGCGGGCGTGACATCAAGAAGCTGTGGGTATGAGGGAGCTGCGATGAAAACCATCAATTTCATGGGCGTGCGCAATGTCGCGTTCGCCATTACCGTACTCCTCACCGTGCTGGCATTGGTCAGCTGGTGGCAGAAAGGCCTTAACTTCGGCCTGGACTTCACCGGCGGTACGCTGATCGAGCTGACCTACGAGCGCCCGGCTGACCTGAAGGCGGTGCGCGCCGAGCTGAACGATTCTGGCTTCCATGAAGCCATCGTGCAGAGCTTTGGTGCCACCACCGACCTGCTGGTGCGCATGCCGGGTGATGACCCACAATTGGGCAACAAGGTGGCTGCCGCGCTGCAGAAGGCGGGCGGGGACAACCCGGCCACGCTCAAGCGCGTCGAGTTCGTGGGGCCGCAAGTGGGTGAAGAGCTGCGCGACCAGGGTGGCATGGGCATGCTGCTGGCGTTGGGCGGCATCCTCATCTACCTGGCGTTCCGCTTCCAGTGGAAGTTCGCCGTGGGTGCGATCATTTCGCTGATCCACGACGTGGTGGTCACCCTGGGTATTCTGTCGTTCTTCCAGATCACCTTCGACCTGACCGTGCTGGCGGCCGTGCTGGCGATCATCGGTTACTCGCTGAACGACACCATCGTGGTATTCGACCGGGTACGTGAAAACTTCCGGGTGATGCGCAAGGCGTCGTTGATCGAGAACATCAACGTGTCCACCACCCAGACCCTGCTGCGTACCATCGCCACGTCGGTGTCTACCTTGCTGGCCATCGCTGCGCTGCTGTTCTTCGGCGGCGACAACCTGTTCGGCTTCTCGTTGGCGCTGTTCATTGGTGTGATGGCGGGTACCTACTCGTCGATCTACATCGCCAACGTGGTGTTGATCTGGCTGAACCTGAACAGCGAAGACCTGATCCCGCCGGCCAAGGCCGAGGGCGTGGACGACCGCCCGTAACGGAATCTTCCTTCCGTTGGGCAGGCAAAAGGGCGCAAGTATTGAACTCGCGCCCTTTTTTTTGCTCCAAGGCAGGGAGAAGGCGGGCACAGCCCCGTATGTACGATCAGGAGGTTCACGTGAATAAATCAATGCTGGTGGGTGCGGTTCTGGGTGCTGTCGGTGTTACCGCCGGAGGTGCTGTGGCGACCTACAGCTTGGTGAACAAAGGGCCTGAATATGCCCAGGTCACTGACGTGCAGCCGATCAAGCAGCAGGTCAAGACGCCGCGCGAAGTGTGCAAGGACGTTACCGTCACCCGTCAGGCCCCGGTGAAAGACCAGCACCAGATTGCAGGTACTGTGGTGGGTGCGCTGGCCGGTGGCCTGTTGGGTAACCAGATCGGTGGCGGCACCGGCAAGAAGATCGCGACGGTGGCCGGTGCGGTAGGTGGCGGTTACGCCGGCAACAAGGTGCAGGAAGGCATGCAGCAGCGTGACACCTACACCACCACGCAAACCCGCTGCAACACGGTCAATGACATCAGTGAGAAGGTGGTGGGGTATAACGTGAAGTACACCATCGGCGACCAGGTCGGCCATGTGAAGATGGACCGCGAGCCCGGCTCGACCATTCCGTTGGACAAGAACGGCAAGTTGATTTTGAGTGATGCTGGCCAGTGATTGATGTGGCGTGAGCTGGCCTCTTCGTGGGTAAACCCACTCCTGCTAGAGGGCGTTTATTAGCGAATAGGCAGGTTCAGGCTCCACAAAGGCATCAGGCACAAAAAAGCACCCCGAGGGGTGCTTTTTGCATTTCGGCGATCTGCGCTTAGCGCTTCATGCTCTCTGGCAGGTGCGGCTGGATAGCCGTCAGTACTGCCTTGAAGCACTTGATGTTGCCGGCAACGATGTGACCTTTTTCGAGGAAGTCGTGGCCCCCGTTGAAGTCGCTCACCAGGCCGCCAGCTTCCTGCACCAGCAGCACGCCTGCTGCCATGTCCCATTCCGACAGGCCCGATTCCCAGAAGGCATCGAAGCGGCCGGCGGCCACGTAGGCCAGGTCCAGGCTGGCAGAGCCGGCGCGGCGGATGCCGGCAGTTTGGCCGGTGAGGGCGCGGAACATACCCAGGTAGTTGTCCAGGTCGGCCATTTGGCTGTCACGGAACGGGAAACCGGTACCCAGCAGGGCGCCATCAAGGCTGGTGCGCGAGCTGACCCGCAGGCGACGGCCATTGAGCTGGGCGCCACGGCCGCGGCTGGCGGTGAATTCTTCCTGGCGAACCGGGTCGACGATGACGGCATGCTCCAGGCGGCCGCGGTATTTGCAGGCGATGCTGACGGCAAAGTGCGGGATGCCGCGCAGGAAGTTGGTGGTGCCGTCCAGCGGGTCGATGACCCACAGGTAGTCCTTGCCTTCCTCGCCGGAGCCGGCGTGCAGCCCGGTTTCCTCGCCCTGGATGGAGTGGTTCGGGTAGGCCTTGCGCAGGGCATTGACGATGCTTTGCTCGGCAGCGCGATCGACTTCGGAAACGTAGTCCTTGGCCTCTTTCTCATCGACCTTGATGCTATCCAGGCGTTCGATGGAGCGGAAAATCAGTTCACTGGCGCTGCGAGCGGCGCGCAGGGCGATATTCAGCATAGGCTGCATGGGCGGGTCACCTGGAGATGTTAAAGAAGAAAGCCGATCATTCTAGCAGAAAACTTTGACGGCAAAAGGGTCACATGCGCTTCCTTGGCGTTACGCCCGTCGGTTCTGTAAGATCGATGGCCCTGATTTCTGCATCTGTGAGCACAACACCTTGCTGCAAAATATTCGTGTTGTTCTGGTCAATACCAGCCACCCCGGCAACATCGGCGGCGCTGCGCGTGCCATGAAAAACATGGGCCTGACGCGCCTGGTGCTGGTGCAGCCCAAGGAATTCCCGGCAGCGGACGCCAGTGCCCGCGCGTCCGGTGCCGACGATGTGCTGGGCGCCGCCGTAGTGGTCGACAGCCTCGAACAGGCGTTAGTTGGCTGCAACCTGGTCATGGGTACCAGTGCCCGTGAGCGCAGTATCCCCTGGCCGCTGATCGGCCCCCGTGACTGCGGCGCCAAGGCCGTGGAGCACGCTGGCACCGGTGAGGAGGTCGCCCTGGTATTCGGGCGTGAACACGCCGGGCTGACCAACGAAGAACTGCAGCGATGTCACTTCCACGTGCACATTCCCTCCAACCCCGGCTTCAGTTCGCTGAACCTGGCCGCCGCCGTGCAGGTGCTTGCCTACGAGGTGCGCATGGCATGGCTGGCGGCCGAGCCCGCGCTGGGCAAGGTCGAAAAGGTTGATGCCAACGAGTTGGCAACCATGGACGAAATGGAGCTGTTCTACGACCACCTGGAAAAAACCCTGGTGGGTATCGGCTTCCTCGACCCGGAGAAACCCAAGCACCTCATGCCGCGCTTGCGCAGGCTGTATGGTCGGGTAGCGGTCGAGCGTTCGGAAATGAGCATTTTGCGCGGCATCCTCACCGAGACCCAGAAAGTGGTCCGTGGCGAGCCGCATAAACGGAAGGACTGACAGATGTTCGAACGCCTGCGTGAAGATATTCAAAGCGTTTTCCACCGTGACCCGGCTGCCCGCAACGCCTTCGAAGTGCTGACCTGCTACCCGGGCATGCATGCCATCTGGCTGCACCGCCTGGGCAATGCCCTGTGGAAACGCGACTTCAAGTGGCTGGCGCGGCTGGTGTCCAACTTCGGGCGCTGGCTGACCGGCATCGAGATTCACCCCGGCGCCACCATTGGCCGGCGTTTCTTCATCGATCATGGCATGGGCATCGTCATCGGTGAAACGGCCGAGATCGGCGACGATGTCACCCTCTACCAAGGCGTCACCCTGGGCGGTACCAGCTGGAACAAGGGCAAGCGCCACCCCACCCTGGAAAACGGCGTGGTGGTAGGGGCGGGGGCCAAGGTGCTGGGGCCCTTCACGGTAGGTGCCGGGGCCAAGATCGGTTCCAATGCGGTGGTGACCAAGGCGGTGCCGGCTGGCGCCACTGCGGTTGGCATCCCGGGGCGAATCATCGTCAAGAGCGAAGACACCGAGCTGGAAGCCCGGCGCAAGGCGATGGCGGAAAAGATCGGCTTCGACGCCTATGGCGTCAGCGGCGACATGCCAGACCCAGTCGCCCGTGCCATCGGTCAGATGCTCGACCACTTGCAAGCCGTGGACGAACGCCTGGAGGGTATGTGTGGTGCGCTGACCCGCATGGGCAGCGATTACTGCGCCAAGGAGCTGCCGGCGCTGCCGGAGGATGAGTTCACCGAGGCCGCCCAGTTGGCCCAGCGCGACGCTCGGTCGCATTGATTGCGCCACACCCGAAGCACGCCCCGGACAGGGGGCGTGTGCTAAACGCCCCCTGTCTGCTACAATCGCGCCGCCCTCCCGTGTGCAAACCCGACTAAAGCAGTAGGTCTAATAGTTGACTTAAATGCTCGGGAATCGCATACTCGCACACATCCCGAAACTCCCGTGGTACCCAATAGCCATGCGACTGACTACCAAAGGCCGATACGCCGTCACTGCCATGCTCGACCTGGCGTTGCACGCGCAGCATGGGCCGGTGTCTTTGGCGGACATTTCCGAGCGCCAGGGCATATCCCTCTCTTATCTGGAGCAGCTGTTCGCCAAGCTGCGCCGCAGCAGCCTGGTATCCAGCGTGCGCGGCCCGGGCGGCGGCTACCAGCTCTCGCGGGGCATGGAAACCATCCAGGTTGCCCAGGTCATCGACGCGGTCAACGAATCGGTCGATGCCACCCGTTGCCAGGGGCTCGGGGACTGCCACGCCGGTGATACCTGCCTGACCCACCACCTGTGGTGCGACCTCAGCCAGCAAATTCACGAATTCCTCAGCGGCATCAGCCTGGCCGACCTCGTCAAGCGCCGTGAGGTGCAGGAAGTCGCCCAGCGCCAGGACCTGCGCCGTGTCGCCGGCCTGTCTGCCCAGCTGGACAAGATTGAGACGTCCGCCGTCGATTGATCCCCCAGGGACGACGAGCGACGCCACCGCCTGATAGGAGAGAAAAATGAAGTTGCCGATCTACCTCGATTACTCCGCGACCACGCCGGTTGACCCACGCGTGGCCCAGAAGATGGCCGACTGCCTGACGGCGGACGGCAACTTCGGTAACCCTGCCTCGCGCTCCCACGTTTTCGGCTGGAAGGCCGAAGAAGCGGTCGAGCACGGCCGTCGCCAGGTTGCCGAACTGATCAATGCCGACCCGCGCGAGATCGTCTGGACCAGCGGTGCCACCGAGTCCGACAACCTCGCCCTCAAAGGTGTGGCGCACTTCTATCACACCAAGGGCAAGCACATCATCACCTCCAAGATCGAGCACAAGGCGGTCCTGGACACGGCTCGCCAGCTGGAGCGTGAAGGCTTTGAAGTGACCTACCTCGAGCCAGGCGCAGACGGCATCGTCACCCCGGCCATGGTCGAGGCGGTGCTGCGCGATGACACCATCCTGGTGTCGCTGATGCACGTGAACAACGAAGTCGGCTCGATCAACGACATCGCCGCCATCGGCGAACTCACCCGCTCGCGCGGTGTGCTGTTCCACGTCGACGCTGCGCAGTCCGCCGGCAAGGTCGAAATCGACCTGCAAAAGCTCAAGGTCGACCTGATGTCGTTCTCGGCGCACAAGGTGTACGGCCCCAAAGGGATCGGCGCGCTGTACGTCAGCCGCAAACCGCGGGTACGCCTCGAAGCCACCATTCATGGCGGTGGCCACGAGCGCGGCATGCGTTCGGGCACCCTGCCAACCCACCAGATCGTTGGCATGGGCGAAGCCTTCGCCATCGCCAAGCAGGAAATGGCCGCCGAGAACGTGCGCATCAAGGCCCTGAGCGATCGCTTCTTCAAGCAGGTGTCCAGCCTGGAAGAGCTGTACGTCAACGGCAGCCAGACTGCCCGTGTGCCGCACAACCTGAACCTGAGCTTCAACTATGTCGAAGGCGAGTCGCTGCTGATGTCGCTGAAGGACATTGCCGTATCGTCCGGTTCGGCCTGCACATCCGCTTCGCTCGAGCCTTCGTACGTACTGCGTGCGCTGGGCCGCAACGACGAGCTGGCGCACAGCTCGATCCGTTTCTCCTTCGGCCGCTTCACCACCGAGGCAGAAGTGGACTACGCCGCGCAGAAAGTCTGCGAGGCGGTGAACAAACTGCGTGAACTGTCGCCGCTGTGGGATATGTACAAAGACGGCGTTGACATCTCCAAGATCGAGTGGGCCGCCCACTAAGCAGTCGCCGGCAAGAGCGGCTCCCTGATGAGGAAGGAATTGCACCATGGCATACAGTGAAAAGGTCATCGACCACTACGAAAACCCGCGCAACGTCGGCAAGATGAATGCCGAGGACCCCGATGTCGGTACCGGCATGGTCGGCGCCCCTGCGTGTGGCGACGTGATGCGTCTGCAAATCAAGGTCAACGAGCAGGGCGTCATCGAAGACGCCAAGTTCAAGACCTACGGCTGCGGTTCGGCCATCGCTTCCAGCTCCCTGGCCACCGAGTGGATGAAGGGCAAGACCCTGGACGAAGCCGAAACCATCAAGAACACCCAGCTGGCCGAAGAACTGGCGTTGCCGCCGGTCAAGATCCACTGCTCGGTACTCGCCGAAGATGCCATCAAGGCAGCTGTACGCGATTACAAGCAGAAAAAAGGCTTGATCTAAGTCGCCTGTTGCGAGGTAAGGAGCTCTGATGGCTATCAGCATGACAGAAGCCGCCGCCAACCACGTGCGGCGTTCCCTGGAAGGGCGCGGCAAGGGTGAAGGCATTCGCCTGGGCGTGCGCACCACCGGCTGCTCGGGCCTGGCCTACGTGCTGGAGTTCGTCGACGAGCTGGCGGCGGAAGACGAGGTGTTCGAGAACCACGGTGTCAAGGTGATCATCGATCCCAAGAGCCTGGTCTACCTTGACGGTACCGAGCTGGACTTCGTCAAGGAAGGGTTGAACGAAGGCTTCAAGTTCAACAACCCCAACGTGCGCGGTGAGTGTGGCTGCGGCGAAAGCTTCAACGTCTGAGGCTGGCCGTGGGTACTCCTTGTCACTTCGCATTATTCGACCTGCAGCCAAGCTTCCGCCTGGATCTCGACGAGCTGGCCACTCGCTATCGCGCGTTGGCCCGTGATGTTCATCCTGATCGCTTTGCCGACGCTTCCGAGCGTGAGCAGCGCGTGGCGCTGGAAAAGTCCGCAGCCCTCAACGATGCGTACCAGACCTTGCGCAGCGCGCCGCGCCGCGCACGCTACCTGCTGGCCATCGGTGGCCACGAAGTGCCCCAGGAAGTCACGGTCCACGACCCGGACTTCCTGTTGCAGCAGATGCAGTGGCGTGAAGAGCTCGAAGAGCTGCAGGATGAAGCGGATCTCGACGGCGTTGCCGTGTTCAAGAAGCGCCTGAAGGTTGCCCAGGACACGCTGAACGACGATTTCGCCGCCTGCTGGGATGTTGCTGCAGAGCGCGAGCAGGCCGAGCGCCTGATGCGCCGCATGCAGTTCCTCGACAAGCTCGCCCAAGAAGTGCGCCAACTCGAAGAGCGCCTCGACGATTAACCCGGTGCTGCCCGTGATGGCACCTAAGGTACTCAGATAAGCATGGCCCTACTGCAGATTGCCGAACCCGGTCAAACCCCTCAGCCGCACCAGCGCCGCCTGGCGGTGGGAATCGACCTGGGTACTACCAATTCTCTGGTCGCTGCACTGCGCAGCGGTGTCAGCGAACCCCTGCCCGATGCGCAGGGCAATGTCATTCTGCCGTCGGCGGTGCGCTACCTCGAAGGGCGCAGCGAAGTCGGCCAGGCTGCACGTGATGCCGCCTCCAGCGACCCGTTCAATACCGTGCTCTCGGTCAAGCGCCTGATGGGGCGTGGGCTGGCCGACGTCAAGCAACTGGGTGAGCAACTGCCCTACCGCTTTGTTGGCGGCGAGTCGCACATGCCGTTCATCGATACCGTCCAGGGGCCCAAGAGCCCGGTGCAAGTGTCGGCGGACATCCTCAAGGTACTGCGCGAGCGTGCCGAGGCTACCCTTGGCGGCGACCTGGTGGGTGCGGTGATTACCGTGCCTGCCTACTTCGATGATGCCCAGCGCCAGGCTACCAAGGACGCTGCGCGCCTGGCCGGCCTGAACGTGCTGCGCCTGCTCAACGAGCCTACTGCCGCTGCCGTGGCCTACGGCCTGGACCAGAACGCCGAAGGCGTGGTGGCCATCTACGACCTGGGTGGCGGTACCTTCGATATCTCCATCCTGCGCCTGACCGCAGGTGTGTTCGAGGTGCTGGCCACTGGCGGTGATACTGCCTTGGGCGGTGACGATTTCGATCATGCCATTGCTGGCTGGATCATCGAGCAGGCGGGCCTGTCGTCCGACCTCGACCCGGCTACCCAGCGTGCCCTGCTGCAAGCTGCCTGCGCGGCCAAGGAAGCCCTCACCGACGCCGACGTGGTCGCGGTCAGCCATGGCGCCTGGCAGGGCGAGCTCAGCCGAGCGGCCTTCGACGCCATGATCGAGCCCATGGTCGCCCGCAGCCTCAAGGCCTGCCGCCGCGCCGTGCGTGACAGCGGTGTGGAACTCGAAGACGTCAGCGCCGTGGTCATGGTGGGCGGCTCTACCCGCGTGCCGCGCGTGCGCGAGGCGGTGGGTACGCTGTTTGGCCGTGCCCCGCTGACCTCGATCGACCCCGACCAGGTGGTGGCCATTGGCGCTGCCATCCAGGCCGATACCCTGGCCGGTAACCGCCGCGAAGGCGGTGAGCTGTTGCTGCTGGATGTGATCCCGCTGTCCCTGGGGCTTGAGACCATGGGCGGGCTGATGGAGAAGGTGATCCCGCGCAATACCACCATCCCGGTGGCCCGCGCCCAGGAATTCACCACCTACAAGGATGGCCAGACGGCCATGATGATCCACGTGCTGCAGGGTGAGCGCGAGCTCATCAGCGACTGCCGCTCGCTGGCCCGTTTTGAGCTGCGCGGCATTCCGGCCATGGTTGCCGGTGCTGCGAAAATCCGCGTGACCTTCCAGGTGGACGCCGATGGCCTGCTCAGCGTCGCGGCGCGCGAACTGGCCTCGGGCGTGGAGGCGAGCATTCAGGTGAAGCCGTCTTACGGCCTGACCGACGGTGAAATCGCCCGCATGCTCAAAGACTCCTTCCAGCATGCCGGCACCGACAAGCAGGCACGTCAGCTGCGCGAGCACCAGGTGGACGGCGAGCGCCTGCTGGAGGCGGTACAAGGCGCCCTGGACGCCGATGGCGAGCGCCTGCTCAGCGGCGAAGAGCGCCAGGCTATCGAATTCCAGATGCAAGAACTACGTGATTTGCTGGCCGGCACTGATGGCGCTGCCATCGAGCAACAGACCAAGCGTCTGTCGCAGGTGACCGATGCATTTGCCGCCCGTCGCCTTGATTCGACGGTCAAAGCCGCACTGGCCGGGCGCAACCTGAATGAGATCGAGGAGTAATCGATGCCGCTGGTGACATTCCTGCCGCATGAGAAGTTCTGCCCTGAAGGGCTGACCGTGGAGGTGCCGGCCGGGACCAATATCCTGGAGCTGGCCCACGATCATCACATCGAGATGGAAAGTGCCTGTGGTGGGGTCAAGGCCTGCACCACCTGCCACTGCATCGTGCGCAAGGGCTTCGACTCCCTTGAAGAAGCCGACGAGCTGGAAGAGGACATGCTGGACAAGGCCTGGGGCCTGGAAGCCCAGTCGCGCCTGGGTTGCCAGGTGGTGGTGAAGGACCAGGACCTCACCATCGAGATCCCCAAGTATTCGCTCAACCATGCTGCCGAAGCACCGCACTGAGGGCCAGTACATGAGTCTGAAATGGGTTGATGTACTTGATATCGCCATCGAGCTTGCAGAAAGCAAGCCTGACGTTGATCCTCGTTATGTGAATTTCGTCGACCTGCACCGCTGGGTGCTGGCATTGCCAGGCTTCAGCGACGATCCGTCACGCGGCGGTGAGAAAGTGCTCGAAGCTATCCAGGCCGCCTGGATCGACGAAGCCGATTAAGCGTTATCTGCAGGTTAGGCAATCCCCCGGAACCCGCGTATAATTCGCGGGTTTAATTTTTCGCAACACTCATATTCTGGAGTTATCCATGGCTGTTCAACGTACCTTCTCCATCATCAAGCCTGACGCCGTTGCCAAGAACGTCATCGGCAAGATCACCAGCCGCTTCGAAGAAGCCGGCCTGAAAATCGTTGCCTCGAAAATCAAGCAACTGTCCAAGGCCGAAGCTGAAGGCTTCTACGCCGAGCACAGCGAGCGCGGCTTCTTCGGTGACCTGGTTGCCTTCATGACTTCCGGCCCGGTAGTTGTTCAGGTTCTGGAAGGCGAGAATGCCATCGCCAAGAACCGTGAGCTGATGGGTGCCACCAACCCTAAAGAAGCTGCCGCCGGTACCATCCGTGCCGACTTCGCCGAGTCCATCGACGCCAATGCCGTTCACGGTTCGGACTCCGAAGCTGCTGCTGCTCGCGAAATCGCTTACTTCTTCGCTGCTACCGAGGTAACCACTCGCTAAGCGAAAGCTTACGGGTGAGGGTGAATCCATGACGACATCTACTGGCAAAATCAACCTGTTGGGTCTGACCCAGCCGGAAATGGAACAATTCTTCGACTCGATCGGGGAGAAACGCTTCCGTGCCGGCCAGGTGATGAAATGGATTCACCATTTTGGCGTCGATGATTTCGCCGCCATGACGAACGTCGGCAAGGTCTTGCGCGAAAAGCTCGAGGCCGTTGCCGAAATTCGCCCACCGGAAGTGGTCAGTGAAGACATTTCCGCTGACGGTACCCGCAAATGGGTCATCCGCGTTGCCTCCGGCAGCTGCGTCGAAACCGTCTACATCCCTACCGACGATCGCGGCACCCTGTGCGTGTCGTCGCAAGCCGGCTGTGCCCTGGACTGCAGCTTCTGCTCCACCGGCAAGCAAGGCTTCAACAGCAACCTCACTGCCGCCGAAGTGATCGGCCAGGTGTGGCTTGCCAACAAATCCTTCGGGACCGTCCCCGCCAAGATCGACCGCGCGATTACCAACGTGGTCATGATGGGCATGGGCGAGCCCTTGCTTAACTTCGACAACGTCATCGCCGCCATGAAAATCATGATGGATGACCTTGGCTACGGCATCTCCAAGCGTCGCGTCACCCTGTCCACCTCGGGCGTGGTGCCGATGATCGATGAGCTGGCCAAGCACATCGATGTGTCGCTGGCCCTGTCGCTGCACGCGCCCAACGACGAGTTGCGCAACAAGCTGGTACCGATCAACAAGAAGTACCCGCTGAAGATGCTGCTGCAATCGTGCATGGGCTACATGGACACCCTGGGTGGCAAGCGCGTGCTCACCATCGAGTACACGCTGCTCAAGGATGTCAACGATCAGCCCGAGCATGCTGCACAGATGATCGAACTGCTGCGCGATGTGCCGTGCAAGATCAACCTGATCCCGTTCAACCCGTTCCCGCACTCGGGCTACGAGCGGCCGAGCAACAATGCCATTCGTCGCTTCCAGGACATGCTGCACCACGGTGGTTTCAACGTTACCACCCGTACCACCCGTGGCGAAGACATCGACGCGGCCTGTGGTCAGTTGGTCGGCCAGGTCAACGACCGCACCCGCCGCAGCGAGCGTTACATTGCCGTGCGTCAGCTTTCGGCTGATGTGGAGCGCCAAGACAGCCCCGCCAGCCACTGACCGGTACTTTGCCCATGACCCTGCGCGCCGCGCTGTCGATCCTTGCGCTCCTGCTGCTGGCCGGTTGCGTGTCGGGCGGCACCGGCGACCCGCTGGCCAGCCGCGAGGGCAGGGCGCAAGCGGGGCGCGCCTACGTGCAGCTGGGCCTGGGTTATTTGCAACAGGGTTTGACCGGGCAGGCAAAGGTGCCACTGGGCCAGGCGCTGGCACTGGACAACCACGACAGCGATGCCCACGCGGCTTTGGCGCTGGTTTACCAGGCTGAAGGTGAGCCCGCCCTGGCCGAGCGGCATTTTCGCCAGGCCCTGCAGGCCAGTACCGGCACCACACGAATTCGCAACAATTACGGCAGTTTCCTTTATGCTCAGGGGCGATTTGCCGAGGCCGAGCAGATGTTTCGCCTGGCCAGCGCCGATACCCTGTATCCTGAGCGCTCGCGTGTGTTCGAGAACCTCGGCCTGACTGCCCTGCGGCTCAATCGCCGCGACCAGGCGCACGCCTATTTGCACAAAGCACTGCAGTTGGACCAACGGCAGCCGAAAGCCTTGCTGGAAATGGCTGAGTTGTCCTACGAAAACAGGCATTATGTGCCGGCCCGGGACTACTACGATCGTTTCAGCCAGCTGAGCGACCACGACGCCCGTAGCTTGTTGCTGGGTAGCCGCCTTGCCAGGGTCTTCGACCAACAAGGCACATTGGCCGAGCTGGGCCAGCAATTACAACGACTTTATCCCGGTACGCCGGAATATCAGCAATACCTGTCGGAGCAACGATGAACGCCGCGCATCCCGAAGTAGCCGTAGCGCCTGGCCAGAACCCCGGTGAGCTTTTGCGCCTGGCCCGTGAAAAACGGGACTGGTCCCAAGCCGAGGTGGCCCGCAAGCTCAACCTCACCCTCAGTTCGTTGAACCATGTGGAAACCGGCGCCTTCGACAAGCTGCCGGGGCACACCTTCGCCCGTGGCTATATCCGTGCCTACGCCAAGCTGATGGACCTGGACCAGGCCGCGCTGGTCGAGGCCTTCGACCGCTACACCGGCACCCACGCCAAGGGCAGCGACGTGCACTCGCTGGGCCGCATCGAGGAGCCCATGCGCCTGTCCCATAACATTCTGCGCGGCGTCAGCCTGCTGCTGCTGTTGGCGGTGGTAGGGGGCGGCTTCGCCTGGTGGCAGGACCAGGGCAGCCAGCGTGGCAAGGACCTGTCGAAGATCGCCCTTGAACACGTCGAGGTCGAAAGCGCAGACGGCACCACCCAGATCCACCCGCTCGATGAGCCTGAAGACCAGGCGGTTTCGGCAGGGCAGCAGCCCGAGAGCGCGCCGTTGCCTTTGGAGCAGAACACGGCCGGCCAGCAAGCCGCCACTGCCGAACAGGCGCCTGCGGCCGCCACGGCCCCGGCCAGCAGCCCGGCCACGGTGCAACAGGCACCTGCCCCCAGCACCGTCAGCCCAACCGTGGCGGCACCCAGTGCACCGGCTACCCCTGCGCCATCGGCCGAGGCCGCTGCTCAACCAGCCGCCGTGCCAGCGGGCAGTGCAAAGGTCGCCATCCAGTTCGTGGCCGATTGCTGGACCCAGGTTTCCGATGGCAACGGCAAGGTGCTGTTCAGCGCCATCAAGCGCAAGGGGGACAACCTCGAACTGACCGGCAAGCCGCCCTTCGCGGTACGCCTGGGCTTTGCCCGTGGCGCCCAGGTCAGCTACAACGGCCAGCCCGTCGACGTTGCCCCGTTCACCAGTGGCGAAACCGCTCGCCTGAAGTTGGGACAGTAACTCATGCACGGCGAATCCCCGATCAAACGTCGCGAATCCCGCAAAATCTGGGTCGGCAATGTGCCGGTGGGTGGTGATGCCCCCATTGCAGTACAGAGCATGACCAACACCGACACCAACGATGTGGCGGCTACCGTCGGGCAGATCCAGCGTCTGGTCGATGCCGGCGTCGACATCGTTCGCGTCTCGGTACCGGACATGGACGCCGCCGAGGCCTTCGGCCGCATCAAGCAGCAGGTCAGCGTCCCGTTGGTGGCCGACATCCACTTCGACTACAAGATTGCCCTGCGCGTGGCCGAACTGGGTGTGGACTGCCTGCGTATCAACCCGGGCAACATCGGCCGTGAGGACCGTGTGCGGGCTGTAGTGGATGCCGCCCGCGACCGGGGTATCCCGATCCGTATCGGCGTCAACGCAGGCTCCCTGGAGAAGGACCTGCAGAAGAAGTACGGCGAACCGACCCCGGCTGCGCTGGTAGAGTCGGCGTTGCGCCATGTGGAGCATCTCGATCGCCTGAACTTCCAGGACTTCAAGGTCAGCGTCAAGGCCTCCGATGTATTCATGGCCGTCGAAGCCTATCGCCTGCTGGCCAAGCAGATCGTGCAGCCATTGCACCTGGGCATCACCGAAGCCGGCGGCCTGCGCTCGGGGACGGTGAAATCTGCGGTGGGCCTCGGTATGCTGCTTGCCGAAGGCATTGGCGATACCATCCGTATTTCGCTTGCGGCCGACCCGGTCGAGGAAGTGAAGGTCGGTTACGACATTCTCAAGTCGCTGCACCTGCGTTCGCGTGGCATCAACTTCATCGCCTGCCCGAGCTGCTCGCGGCAGAACTTCGATGTGGTCAAGACCATGAACGAGCTGGAGGGGCGGCTGGAAGACCTGCTGGTACCGCTGGACGTTGCAGTAATCGGTTGCGTGGTCAACGGCCCCGGTGAAGCCAAGGAATCCCATGTGGGCCTGACGGGTGGTACGCCGAACCTGGTGTACATCGACGGCAAGCCGGCACAGAAGCTCACCAATGACAACTTGGTGGATGAGCTGGAAAAGCTCATTCGCCAGAAAGCGGCCGAAAAGGCCGAAGCCGACGCGGCACTGATTGCCCGTGGCTGATACACAGAATTCGTAAGGACTATTCGTGAGCAAATCGCTGCAAGCCATCCGTGGCATGAACGACATCCTGCCAGAACAGTCGCCGCTGTGGCGCTACTTCGAGGGTACCGTTGCCGGCCTGCTGGACACCTACGGGTACAGCCAGATCCGCACGCCCATCGTGGAGTTCACCGAGCTGTTCAAACGCTCCATCGGCGAAGTGACCGACATCGTCGAAAAGGAGATGTACACCTTCGAGGACCGCAACGGCGATTCGCTGACTCTGCGCCCCGAGGGCACGGCAGCGTGCGTACGTGCGGTGCTGGAGCATGGCATCACCGGCAACGGCCAGGTGCAGAAACTGTGGTACATCGGCCAGATGTTCCGCCACGAGCGCCCACAGAAAGGCCGCTACCGCCAGTTCCACCAGATCGGTGTGGAAGTGTTCAACCTGGACGGCCCGGACATCGATGCCGAACTGATCATGCTCACCTGGCGCCTGTGGGGCCTGCTGGGCATCCAGGACGCGGTCAAGCTGGAACTCAACAGCCTGGGCACCAGCGAAGCACGGGCCCGCTACCGTGATGCGCTGGTCGAGTTCCTCTCGGCGCGCCTGGAGCAGCTCGACGAAGACAGCCAGCGTCGCCTCAAGAGCAACCCGCTGCGCATCCTCGACAGCAAGGACACGAACACTCAGGCGGTACTGGTGGGCGCACCGAAGCTCGAAGACTACCTGGACGAAGAATCGCGGGTGCACTTCGAAGGCCTCAAGGCGCGCCTGGACGCTGCCGGTATCCCGTTCCAGCTCAATACCAAGCTGGTGCGTGGCCTGGACTACTACAGCAAGACCGTCTTCGAGTGGGTCACCGACAAACTCGGCGCCCAAGGCACGGTGTGTGCGGGTGGGCGTTACGATGGCCTGGTCGAGCAGATGGGTGGCAAGCCGACCCCCGGCGTTGGTTTCGCCATGGGTATCGAACGCCTGATCCTGCTGCTGGAAACGCTCGGCAAGGTGCCTGAATCCATCAGCCGTCAGGTTGACGTCTACCTGTGCGCCTTCGGCGAGCAGGCCGAGCTGGCCGGGTTGCGCCTGTCGGAACAGTTGCGCGATCGCCTGCCGGGCCTGCGCCTGGCGGTGAACGCCGGTGCTGGCAGCTTCAAGAGCCAGTTCAAGAAGGCCGACAAGAGTGGCGCGCTGTTCGCCCTGATTCTCGGCGACGACGAACTGGCCAGCCAGCAGATCGGCTTCAAGCCCCTGCGCGGTCAGGGCGAACAACAGAACATTGCCTGGGATGCTCTTGCAGAGCACCTGGAAACCGCGATCGCCCAGGCGTAACGCGGTTCAACAAGCGAATAGGCGAAAAGGAGTATTGGGGTGTCGAGTACCGATGATGAACTGGTAGGGGTCAAGGACTGGTGGAACCGCAACGGCAAGCCGCTGCTGACCGGCGCCCTGTTGGCGGGTGTGGTGGTGCTGGGCTGGAATACCTGGCACAAGTACCAGAACAACCAGTCGCAAGGTGCTTCGCAGCTGTACCAGGCCTTGCTGGAAACCAGCCTGACGCCTAGCGGCCAGCCTGACGCGACCAAGGTTGCGGAACTGGCCGGCAAGCTCAAGAGCGAGTTCGGCGGTACCGCCTATGCCCAGTACGGTAGCCTGTTCGTGGCCAAGGTGGCGGTAGAAACCGGCAAACTTGACGACGCCGCTGCCGAGCTCAAGTCTGTGGTGGACAAGCCCGCCGATACCACCCTGGGCGAGATTTCCCGCCAGCGCCTGGCCCGGGTGATGGCTGCTCAGAACAAGGCCGAGGATGCCCTGAAGCTGCTGGACGGTGACGCTGACAAGGCGTTTCTGGCCAGCCGTGAAGAGTTGAAGGGTGACCTGCTGGTGCAGCTGGGGCGCGCTGACGACGCCCACAGCGCTTACGAAAAAGCCAAGGCTGCGCTGTCCGACGAGGCGGCGGTCGGTGGCTTGCAATTGAAGCTGGATGATCTGGCCAAAGGGGACGCGTAAGTGATCGGTTGGAAACAAGCAGCAGTGCTGACCTTGGCCGTACTGGCCGCAGGTTGCAGCAGCAACAGCAAGAAGGAACTGCCCCCGGCCGAGCTGACCAAGTTCACCGAGGAAGTGGTGCTGAAAAAGCAGTGGAGCCGTTCGATTGGTGACGGCCAGGGCGAAACCTACAACACCCTGGTGCCGGCCATTGAAAACGACCGCATCTACGCGTCCGACGTGAAGGGCGACGTTTATGCCCTTGATCGCATCACCGGTAACGTGGTGTGGAACAAGGACCTTGACCTGCCAGTGTCCGGCGCTGTCGGCGTGGGCTATGGCCTGGTGATGCTCGGCACCCTCAAGGGTGAAGTGATCGCCCTGGACTCGAGCACCGGTGAAGAGCGCTGGCGTTCGCGGGTGACCAGCGAAGTACTGGCGCCGCCTGCCAACAACGGTGATGTGGTCGTTGTACAAACCCAGGACGATCGCCTGATCGGCCTGGATGCGGCTACCGGTGATCGTCGCTGGATCTACGAAAGCAGCCCCGCCGTGCTGACACTGCGTGGCACCGGCGCGCCAATCGCCACCAACCGCCTGGCCGTGGCCGGCCTGTCCACCGGCAAGGTGGTTGCGGTGGATATCAACAACGGCGTACCCGTGTGGGAAAGCCGCGTGGCCATTCCCAAGGGCCGCTCCGAGCTGGACCGTGTCGTGGATATCGACGGCGGGTTGCTGCTCTCCGGTGGTACCCTGTACGTCAGTACCTATCAGGGCCGCGTTGCGGGCCTGGACCTGGAAAGCGGCCGCGTGATCTGGCAGCGCGACGCCTCCAGCTATGTGGGTGTGGCCCAGGGCTTCGGCAACGTCTACGTCAGCGAAGCGTCCGGTACCGTCGAAGGGGTGGACGAGCGTTCTTCCAGCGCCATCTGGTCCAACGATGCCATGGCTCGCCGGCAGCTTACCGCCCCCGAGGTGTACAGCAGCTACGTGGCAGTGGGTGACTTCGAAGGCTACCTGCACCTGCTGAGCCAGGTCGATGGTCGCTTCGTTGGCCGTGAGCGTATCGACAGCGATGGCCTGCGCGCCCGACCACTGGTGGTCGGCGACACCATCTATGTATTTGGCAACAGCGGCAAGCTCGAGGCACTGACCATCCGCTGAAGCTATGCTTGAAGCCTTGATAGGGCTTCAGGCCGCGGCGTAGGACACGCCGCCCGAACTCCGGCCGCTGCCTTGCAGCGGCCTTTGCATTTTCAAGAATTCAAGAGTGGAGAGCCAATGGTTCCCGTAATTGCCCTGGTGGGCCGCCCGAACGTTGGCAAATCCACCATGTTCAACCGCCTGACCAAAACCCGCGATGCCATCGTCGGTGACCTGTCGGGCCTGACCCGTGACCGCCAGTATGGTGATGCCAGCTGGCAGGGTCGCTCCTTCATCCTGATCGATACCGGTGGTATTACCGGTGACGAAGTGGGCATGGACGAAAAGATGGCCGAGCAGTCGCTGATGGCCATCGAAGAGGCCGACTATGTGCTGTTCCTGGTGGATGCCCGTGCCGGCATGACTGCCGCCGACCAGATGATTGCCGAGCACCTGCGCAAGCGCAACAAAGAAGCGATTCTGGTCGCCAACAAGATCGACAACATCGACGCCGATGTTGCCCGCGCCGAATTCTCGCCGCTGGGCATGGGCAATGCCATTCCGGTAGCAGGTTCCCAGGGGCGCGGTATCAACGCCTTGATGGAAGCCGTGCTGGGCCACATCCCGCGCGACCAGGTCGAAGAGGCGCTGGACGCCGACGTGGCCGAAGGCGAAGAGGCCGTGCGCATTCCGGGCCCGAGCGAGAAGGATGGGATCAAGATCGCCATCATCGGCCGCCCCAACGTGGGCAAGTCGACGCTGGTAAACCGCATGCTTGGCGAAGAGCGTGTGGTGGTGTACGACCAGCCAGGCACTACCCGTGACAGTATCTATATTCCGTTCGAGCGTGATGGTGACAAGTACACCTTCATCGACACGGCGGGTGTGCGCAAGCGCGGCAAGATCCACGAGGAAGTCGAGAAGTTCTCGGTGGTGAAGACGCTGCAGGCGATCAAGGACGCCAACGTGGTCATCTTCGTCATGGATGCCCGCGAAGGGGTGGTTGACCACGACCTCAACCTGCTGGGCTTTGCCCTGGAAGCGGGCCGTGCCATTGTCATCGCCCTGAATAAGTGGGACGGCATGGAGCCGGGTGAGCGCGACTACGTGAAGACCGAGCTGGAGCGCCGGCTGTTCTTCGTCGATTTCGCCGACATCCACTTCATCTCGGCGTTGCACGGCACTGGGGTAGGCCACCTGTACAAGTCGGTGCAGGCTGCGTTCCTGTCTGCGGTCACCCGCTGGCCGACCAGCCGCCTGACCCAGATCCTCGAGGATGCGGTCAGCGAACACCAGCCGCCGCTGGTCAACGGCCGCCGCATCAAGCTGCGCTATGCCCACCTGGGTGGCGCCAACCCGCCGCTGATCGTGATCCACGGCAACCAGACCGACAAGATTCCGAAGTCGTACTCCCGTTACCTGGAAAACACCTACCGCCGGGTACTGAAGCTGGTCGGTACGCCGATCCGCATTGAGTACAAGGGTGGTGACAACCCGTACGAAGGCAAGAAAAACACCCTGACCGACCGCCAGGTCAACAAGAAACGCCGCTTGATGTCCCACCACAAAAAAGCCGAGAAAAAACGCCGCGACAAGCGGTAAAGCAGCTGCGAGCTGCAAGCGGCAAGCTGCAAGTAAAAGCAGACCGCGTTATCTTTGCTTTTTCTTGCAGCTTCAAGCTCGCGGCTCACGGCTTGAAGCTTGGAGCTTGAAGCTTGAAGCTTGAAGCTTGTAGCTTGCCGCTAGGAAAGGGGGGAGACATGATCAGCAGTAAACTGCCGGATGTCGGCACTACCATTTTCACGACCATGTCTCAGCTTGCCGCGCAGACGGGTGCGCTGAACCTGTCGCAAGGTTTCCCTGACTTCAATGGGCCACAGGCGCTGCTCGACGCGGTAGGGCGCCATGTGGCTGCCGGGCACAACCAGTATTCGCCGATGACCGGTTTGCCTGCGCTGCGTCAGCAGGTGGCGGGCAAGGTGCAGCGGTTGTATGGCGCCCAGGTCGATGCCGACCAGGAAGTGACCATCACGCCCGGTGCCACCGAGGCGATTTTCTGCGCCATCCAGGCGATGGTTCACCCCGGTGACGAGGTGATCGTCTTTGACCCTTGCTACGACAGCTACGAACCCTCCGTGCAACTGGCGGGTGGGCGCTGTGTGCACGTGCAGCTTGGTGACGGTGACTTTCGTATCGACTGGCAGCGGTTCGCGGATGCCCTGAGCCCGCGTACCCGCATGGTCATTCTCAACTCGCCGCACAACCCCAGCGGCGCGCTGGTCACTCACGAAGACCTGAACCAGCTCGCTGCACTGATCGGCGAGCGCGACGTGTTCGTGGTCAGCGATGAAGTCTACGAACACCTGGTGTACGACGGTGTCCGCCATGCCAGCGTGCTGGCCCATGAGCAGTTGTACCGGCGCGCGTTCGTGGTCAGTTCGTTCGGCAAGACCTACCACGTCACTGGCTGGAAGACCGGCTACGTGATCGCACCGCCAGCGCTCAGCGCAGAACTGCGCAAGGTGCACCAGTACGTGAACTTCTGCGGCGTCACCCCGCTGCAGTGTGCCCTGGCCGACTTCATGGCCGCGCACCCTGAACATGTCGAGCAGTTGCCGGCGTTCTACCAGGCCAAGCGCGACCTCTTCTGCGGTTTACTGGCGAGTTCGCGGTTTACGTTCACACCCACCGCAGGCACCTATTTCCAGCTGGTGGACTACGCGCGCATACGCCCCGACCTGGACGATGTGCAGATGTCGCTGTGGCTCACCCGCGAGCACGGGGTGGCGACCATCCCCGTGTCGGTGTTCTACCAGCAGGCCATCACCGGGCAGCGCCTGGTGCGCCTGTGCTTTGCCAAACGAGAGGAGACGCTGCGCCAGGCAGCGGAGAAACTATGCGCGATTTGAGTACGCTGCCGAATCTGAAAATTGCCTTGGTGCAAACCACACTCGCCTGGCACGACCGCGAGGCCAACTACGCGCATTTCGAAGTGCTGCTGGAGCAAGTGGGCGAGGTGGACCTGGTGATCCTGCCAGAAATGTTCACCACAGGGTTTTCGATGCAGTCCGAAAGCCTGGCCGAGCAGGAAAACGGGCCAACCTACAAGTGGTTGAAGGCCCAGGCCAGGAAGCACGGCGCGGTGATCACCGGTAGCGTCATCATTCAGGCAGCCGACGGTAGCCATCGCAACCGCTTGCTGTGGGCGCGGCCGGATGGTGAGATCCTGCATTACGACAAGCGTCACCTGTTCCGCATGGCCGGTGAGCACAAGCATTACACCCCAGGGGAGCGTCAGGTGCAGTTCGAGCTCAAGGGCTGGCGTATCCGCCCGCTGATTTGCTACGACCTTCGCTTCCCGGTGTGGAGCCGCGATGCCCAGGACACCGACCTGCTGCTGTACACCGCCAACTGGCCCGCTGCGCGTCGCCAGCACTGGAACCGCCTGTTGCCGGCGCGGGGCATCGAGAACCTGTGCTATGTGGCTGCGGTAAACCGCGTGGGCACCGACGGCAAAGGGTTTGCGTATTCCGGCGACAGCCAGGTGCTGGATTTTCAGGGCGAAAGCCTGTTGAGCGCGGGCGAGGCGGATGGCGTGTTCACGGTGGTGCTCAGCGCAGCGGAGTTGGCCGCTTACCGCACCAAATTCCCGGCCAACCTGGACGCCGACACCTTCGACTTGCATTGACTGGCGGCTGCTGTCGGCAGGTACCGGGCTACCCTAGTACACATCCCGCCGATAGCGCCCGTCCTCGATCAGTTGCTGCACAGCTGCCTCGCCCAGTATGCCGTTGAGCGCCGCATCCACACCCGCGGCCATGCCTTGCAGGCTGCCGCAGACATAGATGCAGGCACCCTCGGCCACCCAGCGCCGCAGTTCATCGGCCTGCTGCAGCAATACATCCTGCACGTACACCTTTTCTGCCTGGTCACGGGAGAAGGCCAGGTCCAGGCGCGTGAGGTCGCCACTGGCCAGCCAGCTTTGCAGCTCACTGCCACACAGCAGGTCATGTGCCCGATTACGCTCGCCGAATAGCAGCCAGTTGCGCTGCTCGCCCGCGCTGATCCGTGCGCGAACCAGGCTGCGTAACCCCGCAAGGCCAGTGCCATTGCCAATCAGCACCATCGGCGCGGCAGTTTCCGGGAGGTGGAAGCCGCTGTTGCGGCGCAGGCGCAGGCTGAGTGAGCCATTCAGGGGCAGGTATTCGGTCAGCCAGCCCGAGCCCAGGCCCAGTTGCCCATCGGTGTGTCGCTCCTGGCGCACAATCAGCTCCAGCACGCCGTCGCTGGCGATGGAGGCAATCGAGTACTCGCGGGTGCCGATGGGCACCAGTGCCTCCACCAGTGCCTGCGCGTGCAGGCCCACCAAGTGATCCCGGCGCACCGGCAACTGCCGGCCCGCCAGCGCCTGGGCCAAGGTTTCGGTCAGGCCGCCTATTTGCACCGGGGCCATGGCATCCAGCGCCAGGCCCTTGAGAAATGCCTCGACCCGGCAAGGCCCGTTGAGCGGCAGGATCTCCACCAGGTCGCCGGCTTCCCAAGTAGCAGGCTCCTGCGGCTGCAAGCCCAGCAGGTAGACCGGCTGCCCCAGGCTGCCCGGGTTCAACAGTGTGCGGCTGACCAGTGACCAGCTACCGAAGCTCGGCGGTTGCCACGCTGTCACCGGCTCCGCCCCGGTCAGACGTGTCAGTGCCTGCTGCCATTGCTGCAAGGCCGCAGGGTCGGCGCTGTCCACTTCGACCGGGCTGAATGCGCAGGAGGCCCCACGCTCACCCAGCCACCCCTGCAGGCGGCGGGCGAAGCCGCAGAAGTGTGGATACTGACGGTCGCCGAGGGCGAGCAGGGCATAGTTGAGGTGGTTCAGTGCCAAGGCCTTGCCCAGTACATTGCGCTCGAAGCCCCGGGCGCTGTCCGGCGCCTCACCGTCACCGAAGGTGCTGACCACGAACACGGCACGCCTGGCCTGGCGCAAATCCTCCTCTTTCAGTGTACCCAGCGCCCGCACCTGCACAGCCAGGCCTGCCGCCTGAAGCTGGGCGGCGGTCTGCCAGGCCAACTGCTCGGCAAAGCCGCTCTGGCTGGCGAAACCGACGAGCCAGCCGTCGCCCGCCGTGCTCGCCGTGGCTACATTACCCCGGGCTGCGCGTACCTGGCGCTGCTTGCGGCGCCGGTCCAGGTACAACAGCCAGCCGGTGATGAAGAACACCGGCATGGTCAGGCTGGCGATGGTCAGGGCGATACGCCCCACCAGGCCGAAGTACTCGCCCACGTGCAGGGCATAGACACTCTGCAGCAGCTGGGCCTTGAACGACTTGTCGGTGTAGCGCTCATGGCGCTGCACCTGGCCGTTGGCCGGGTCCAGCACCAGTGTATTGAAGGCCCGGGGGTGCTCGGCATCGGCCTGCAGGTAGAACAGGTTGGCGGGTTGCCCACCCACAGGTGGCAGGCGCAGGTTGTAGCTGGCCAGCCCAGGGCCGGCAGCGTTGCTGAGGGTAGCCCAGATGGCGTCGTAATCGACCACCAGCGGCGGGGCGTTCTTGTCGACGTGCTGGGGGCCGTGGCGGCCACGGCCTTCGCCGCGTTTTTGCTGCTGGCTTGCGGCCGGGGCATCGGCCAGCAACCTGTTGAGGCCCTCCCGGTACCATTCGTAGGACCAGAACAAACCGGTAAGCGCGAACAGCAGATAGAACAGCAGGCACCAGGTACCGGCCACGGCGTGCAGGTCCCAATTGAATGCGCGGCCTTTCTTGGCCCAGTCGAAGGTAAGCCAGGTGCGCCAGTCCAGGGCCTTGCGTGGCCAGCGCAGGTACAGCCCGGACAAACAGAAGAACACCAGCATCAGGGTGCAGGCGCCGGTGATCTGGCGACCGGTGTCACCCATGGCCAGAAACCGGTGCAGGTTGAGCATCAGGCTGAAGAAGCCTTGGCCCACCACGTCCCCCTTCAGTTCACCGGTGTAAGGGTCGGCATAGCGCAGTTCGCCACGGCGCTCGCCTGGCGCGGGGGTGAAGAATACGCGGGCTGCATCGCCCTCGCGCACATCTACCCACAGCATTGCCACCTTGTCCTGCTGCTGGGCCTCCACGCGTTTGACCAGCTCGGCAGGCGGCAATACACCTTCGGGCCGCACCTCGACCCGCAGCACTTCGCCATTGAACGCGCGTAGCAGTTCTTCTTGGAACGAATACAGGGCGCCGGTGATGCCCATCAACGCCAGCACCAACCCGGCGGTGATGCCAAACAACCAGTGCAGTTGGAACAGCGTCTTCTTCACCACCATCGATCACCCTGTGTACGGCCGCATAGGCGCGGCGCCCGGGGATGTTAATGGAAGTGATAGTGGCCAGCAATTGAGATTGGTTAACATTCGTGAGGCTTTACAATCTTTACAGCCCCAGGGGTAAAAACCCGTCTGCTGCGCTGCCTGCGAAGGCAGGCCCCAACGAAAACGGGGCCTTGCGGCCCCGTTCGGTGTTACAGGTAGTAGGACTTCAGCGGCGGGAAGCCGTTGAATTCCACAGCGCTGTAACTGGTGGTGTAGGCACCGGTAGACAGCCAGTACAGGCGGTCGCCAATGGCCAGGTTCAGCGGCAGGCCGTACTTGTAGTGCTCGTACATGATGTCGGCACTGTCGCAAGTGGGGCCGGCGATGACCACTTCTTCCATCTCACCCTTTTTCTCGGTCCAGATCGGGAACTTGATGGACTCGTCCATGGTTTCGATCAGGCCAGAGAACTTGCCCACGTCGGTATACACCCAACGCTCCACGGCGGTACGCGACTTGCGCGCTACCAGCACCACTTCACTGACCAGGATACCGGCGTTGGCGATCAGCGAACGGCCTGGCTCCAGAATGATTTCGGGCAGGTCATCACCAAAGTCTTCCTTCAGGAAGCGGATGATTTCCTCGGCATAGGTTTCCAGGCTGTTGGTACGGGTGATGTAGTTGGCCGGGAAGCCACCCCCCATGTTGATCAGCTTCAGTTCGATGCCGTCTTCTTCCTTCAGGCGCTCGAAGATCACCTTCACCTTGGCGATCGCGGCGTCCCACACACTGATGTCACGCTGCTGGGAACCCACGTGGAAGGAAATGCCGTAAGGCACCAGGCCCAGGTCGCGGGCCAGGATCAGCAGGTCCATGGCCATGTCGGTCTGGCAACCGAACTTGCGCGACAGCGGCCAGTCAGCCGTGGTGGAACCTTCGGTGAGGATGCGCACGTACACTTTCGAGCCCGGTGCAGCCTTGGCGATGTTGCGCAGGTCGGCTTCCGAGTCGGTGGCGTACAGGCGCACGCCCTTCTCGAAGAAGTAGCGGATGTCCTTGGACTTCTTGATGGTGTTGCCGTAGCTGATACGGTCGGCGCTGACGCCGCGGTCCATCACCTTGTCGAGTTCGTAGATGGAAGCGATGTCGAAGTTCGAGCCTTTGTCCTTGAGCAGGTCGATGATCTCGACTGCCGGGTTGGCCTTGACCGCGTAGTAGACCTTGGCGAATTCGAAGCCAGCGCGCAGGTCGTCGTAGGCTTTGCTGATCATCTGGGTGTCGATGAGTACGAACGGCGTTTCCTGCTTGTCGGCAAAAGCCTTCATTTTCTGGAAGGTGTCGCGTGCGAAATAATCTTCGACCTGGATCGACATGCTCAGGGACTCCATGGGCAAACTGAAAATTTAAGTGGCTGCAAACTGAACGCCCTCCGTATCCCCACTTTGGTTCGCCTACTCAGTACTTGAGCCGGATGGATCGTTTCCAGCATGGACGTTCGGCGCGCACTTTAGGGCGTGAAGAATGCAGAATCAACAGGCAATCCCGGCGTGATCGCCGTGGATACACCCGCCACCCTTCGAATAACCGACTCGTATGACCGGCCGATGTTCCCCGGGCTGTTTCAAGCGTAAAGAATTGTGGAATAGCCCTGTTTCCAGGTGGTGTACACAGGCCCGCCCCCACAAGGACTTGCACCTTCTGGTGGGGGCAGCGCCGGTGGTGAAGGGCGCGGGGGTGTTCATATTTATGGCCACATTTATCGGGTACGGGCGTACCGGTATTTGTGCATAAATTTTTTGTTACTGACCGGCGATTCCTCGTTTGCGGCTGGCAGTTGGCACGTTACGAGGCGGCCACCTCAGCTGGCGAGACGATACTGGTCTTCATCCCGCGGGAGCGCCCCGAGCTCAGGTAGGCGGCGATCGACTCCTGGGTCACCTCGCCCAGGAACACCTGTTCGGCATCCAGTACCGGCAACCAGGCGCGGTTGAACTCGTACATGCGCGACAGCAGGATGCGCAAGTGCTCGTCGTGGGAGGCGGTGGCGTTGAAGGGGCGCAGGAAGTCGGCACAGGTACCTTGCTGGCGGTGCATGTCGCGGCGGCGCACGTAGCCCAGTGCCTTGTTCTGGCCGTCGGTCACCACCACGTAGCGGCGGTCGTGTTCGTCCAGCAGCTCCAGGGCTTCGCCTACCGGCGTCTGCGGGCTTACCGAGGGCGCGTTGTCTGCCGCGTCTTCGGCACGCACCAGCAACAGGCGCTTCAACGTGCTGTCCTGGCCGACGAAGTTGCTGACGAAATCGTCTGCCGGGTGCGCCAGCAAGGTATCCGGGTGGTCCAGTTGCAGCAGTTTGCCGGCGCGGAAGATGGCGATCTTGTCGCCCAGCTTGATCGCTTCGTCGATGTCGTGGCTCACCATGATCACCGTCTTGTTCAGCGCGCGCTGCATTTCGAAGAACTCGTTCTGGATCATTTCGCGGTTGATCGGGTCCACCGCGCCGAACGGTTCGTCCATCAACAGCACCGGTGCATCTGCCGCCAGGGCACGGATCACGCCGATACGCTGCTGCTGGCCACCGGACAGCTCGCGGGGGTAGCGCTGCAGGTATTGCTTGGGTTCAAGCTTGATCATGTGCATCAGCTCGCGGGCGCGGTCGTGGCAGCGCTGCTTGTCCCAGCCGAGCAGCCGTGGCACCACGGTGATGTTCTCTTCGATGGTCATGTTGGGGAACAGGCCGATCTGCTGGATCACGTAGCCGATGTGACGACGCAGGGTCACCTCGTCCAGGCCGCTGGTGTCCTCGCCATTGATGAACACCTGCCCGGACGTCGGGGTAATCAGGCGGTTGATCATCTTCAGCGTGGTGCTCTTGCCGCAGCCCGAGGGGCCAAGGAACACGCAGATCTCGCCTTCGTTGACGGTAAGGCTGACCGCGTCCACGGCTTTGACATCCTTGCCGTTGGCGTTGAAGGTTTTGCTGAGGTTTTTCAGTTCGATCATGAGCGCATTCCTTCTGGAGTCAGGGCACGTTGCAGGGTTTGCAGCAGCAGGTCGGCAATGATTGCCAGCAGGCTGACCAGTACGGCGCCAACCAGCAGCATCGACATGTCGCTGCGGCTGATGGAGGTGAGGATGAGCACGCCAAGGCCGCCAGCGCCGATGGTGGCGGCGATGGTCATCACCCCGATGTTCATCACCACGGCGGTACGCACGCCGGCCAGGATCACCGGTACGGCGATGGGCAATTCGACCATGCGCAGGCGCTGGCCAAAGGTCATGCCGATACCGCGCGCGGCTTCACGGATGCCTGGCTCGACGTTGGTCAGCGCCAGGTAGGTGTTGCGCAGAATGGGCAGCAGTGAGTAAAGAAACACTGCCGTGATCGCCGGCAGCGGGCCCAGGCCCTGGCCGAACTTGGAGTAGAACGGCAACAGCAACCCGAACAGGGCGATGGAGGGGATGGTCAGCAGCACCGTGGCGCTGGCCTGCAGCGGGCCGGCCAGGAACGGGAAGCGGGTCATCAGGATGCCCAGCGGCACGCCGATGAGGATGGCCAGGCCCACGGCGATGCCCACCAGCATGATGTGCTGCCAGGTCAGTTGCAGGACCAATGCCCAGTCCAGGTGGGCGAACGTGTCGAACAGGCTCATGGGGTCACCTCGTGCAGGGGATGCTCACGCAGGAAGGCCGCGGCCACCGAAGACGGGCTCTGGTGCTGCACGTCCACCTTGGCGTTGAGCTGGCGCATGGTCTCGTCATCCAGTTGGTCGGCCAGGGGCGCCAGCAGCTCGGCGAGCTGGGGGTGGGCGTCCAGTACGGCTTTGCGGATCACCGGCCCTGCGGTGTAGTCGGGGAAGTAATGCTTGTCGTCTTCCAGCAGCTTGAGCTTGAACGCGTTGAGCCTGCCGTCAGTGGTGTACACCAGCCCTGCAAACACTTGGTTGTTGCGCAGGGCCGTATAGACCAGCCCGGCATCCATCTGCCGGATGTTGGCTCGGCCCAAGTGCATGCCGTAGCGCGCCTGCAGGCCATCAAGGCCGTCCGGGCGGTTGGCGAACTCGGTGTCCAGCGCCACCAGGTGCTTGCGCGATTGCTCGGCCTCAAGCACTTCGTTCAGCTGGCTGATGGTGTTCACCTGCGGGTATTCACGGGCGATTTCACTGGGCAGGGCCAGGGCATAGGTGTTGCTGAACTTCGATGGCTTGAGCCATACCAGGCCCTTGCGTGCGTCCAGTTCCTTGACCTTGGCATACGTGGCCTCGGGGCTGGGCATGCGCTCGTCGATGTGGTTGTACGACACCAGCGATACGCCGGTGTATTCCCACATCAGGTCGAGCTGGCCGGTTTCCTGGGCCTGGCGTGCCAGGCTGCTGCCCAGGCCGCCGGTGACGCGAACGTCAAAGCCGTTGGCGCGTAGGTATTGGGCGGTGATTTCGGCCAGCACGGTCTGTTCGGTGAACACCCGGGCGCCGATACGGATCAGCGGTTTTTCCGCTGCCTGTGCAAAACCTGACAACAGCAGGCCCGCGCCCAGGAGCAAGGCGATAACTTTTTTCATGGGTTCCCTCAAGTGGTCAGGCCAGGCCGCGTTCCAGCCAGCGTCTGCTGGAAAAACTCACCAACGCATCCAGCAGTAGCGCCAGCAGTGCGGTGCAGGCTGCGCCAAGCAGCAACTGCGGTTGGTTGTTCAGGGCGATGCCAGGGAAGATCAGGCTGCCCAAGCTGTTGGCACCGATCAGAAACGCCAGCGGCGCAGTGCCCACATTCAGCGCTAGGGCCACCCGCACGCCACCGACGATGATGGGCACGGCGTTGGGCAGTTCCACCTGCCACAGTTGCTGGCGCGGCGTCATGCCGATGCCAGTGGCGGCTTCCTTGAGCGAGGCGGGTACGTTCTTGAGGCCTTCGTAGGTGTTGCGCACGATGGGCAGGAGGGAGGCGAGGAACAGGGCGAAGATCGCAGGCCCTGCGCCGATGCCCAGAACGCTGAGGGCGATGGCCAGTACGGCCAGGGGGGGGATGGTGTTGCCAACGTTGAAGAACTGCATGAAGCGCTCGGCTTTGTCGACCCTGTGCGGTCGACTCAAGGCAATGCCGGCGGGGATGCCCACGGCCAGTGCCGCCGCCATCGAAGCCAGCACCAGCACCAGGTGCGCTTGCAGGTAGAACGTCAGATCGTCGCGATAGCGCGCGATTGTGTCGAGGCCGATCCAGTGGACCAGCAGGGCCAGGATGACGAGCACGGTGGCCCATCCCAACAGCCCTTTTCCGTAGCGTTTCGCCACAGGTGGACTCCTTATTGTCGTCGGCGAGCACACTTCTTCTTGGCCGGCCCGATCGGGCGGCGGGTGGTGTGTTCGCGAGTAGCAGCGTGATGCCTGCAGGGCAGGGCGGTCATGCCATGAGTCGAGCCCCGTCAGGCTCGTGAATGCTGGTGAAACCAGCCCTGAACCGAGGTGGGTTGCAGGGGAGTGGACGTCTCCGGGGGGCATAAGGTTCCCATCTGAGGCGGCATTTGGCCAGTGTTAATCACTGGTTCAGGTGAATTCTAGCGAGAAAAAGCAGCGGTTAAATACGCTGTAGGCGTTGAAATAACTGCCCTGCGGCCCTTTGTCAGGATCAGGCATTTATCGTGTGGCTTGGCATTGGCTGGTAAGCCACAAGTGCCGGCTGTGGGCGCGGGTTCACTCGCGAAGCGGCCGGCGCAGGCACAGCTGATTCCTCCGGTTTTAGTCCAGGGCCAATTTCAGGTATGATACCGCCCCTTTTTCATCCCCCAGTCAGGCGATTTCCCATGACCAACCAGGCCGCCGAAGTCGCGAAGCGCCGCACTTTCGCAATCATTTCCCACCCCGACGCCGGTAAGACCACCATCACCGAGAAGCTGCTGCTGATGGGCAAGGCCATCTCCGTCGCCGGTACCGTGAAGTCGCGCAAGTCCGACCGCCACGCCACCTCCGACTGGATGGAAATGGAGAAGCAGCGTGGTATCTCCATCACCACCTCGGTGATGCAGTTCCCGTACCGCGAGCACATGATCAACCTGCTCGACACCCCCGGCCATGAAGACTTCTCGGAAGACACCTACCGTACCCTCACCGCGGTGGACTCGGCGCTGATGGTGCTTGACGGCGGTAAAGGCGTCGAGCCGCGCACCATCGCCCTGATGGATGTGTGCCGGCTGCGTGACACCCCCATCGTCAGCTTCATCAACAAACTCGACCGCGACATCCGCGACCCGATCGAACTGCTGGACGAGATCGAGGCGGTGTTGAAGATCAAGGCCGCGCCGATTACCTGGCCGATCGGTTGCTACCGTGACTTCAAGGGTGTGTACCACCTCACCGGCGATTACATCGTGGTGTACACGCCGGGCCACGGCCACGAACGCACCGAAGCCAAGATCATCCAGCACCTGGACTCCGACGAGGCCCGTGCCCACCTCGGCGATCAGTACGATGGGTTCGTCGAGCAGCTTGAGCTGGTGCAGGGCGCCTGCCATGAGTTCAACCAGCAGGAGTTCATCGATGGCCAGCTCACGCCGGTGTTCTTCGGTACTGCGCTGGGCAACTTCGGTGTGGACCATGTGCTGGACGCCGTGGTCGACTGGGCGCCGCGCCCGCTGGGCCGGGCAGCACACGAACGCACCGTGGAGCCGGTGGAAGAGAAGTTCACCGGTTTTGTGTTCAAGATCCAGGCGAACATGGACCCGAAACACCGGGACCGCATTGCCTTCATGCGCATCTGCTCGGGCAAGTACGAAAAAGGCATGAAAATGCGCCATGTGCGCACCAACAAGGACCTGCGTATCGGGGATGCGCTGACGTTCTTCTCCTCCGAGCGTGAACAGCTGGAAGAGGCCTTTGCCGGCGACATCATCGGCCTGCACAACCACGGCACCATCCAGATCGGCGACACCTTCACCGAGGGCGAGGCGCTGGGCTTCACCGGCATCCCGCACTTCGCCCCGGAGCTGTTCCGCCGCGTGCGCCTGAAAGACCCGCTGAAGTCCAAGCAGTTGCGCCAGGGCCTGCAGCAGCTGGCTGAAGAAGGCGCCACCCAAGTGTTCTTCCCCGAGCGCAGCAACGACATCATCCTAGGCGCCGTGGGTGTGCTGCAGTTTGACGTGGTGGCCAGCCGTTTGAAGGAAGAATACAAGGTCGAGTGCGCCTATGAGCCCATCACCGTCTGGTCGGCGCGCTGGATCACCTGCGACGACAAGAAGAAGCTCGAGGACTTCCAGAACAAGGCCATGGAAAACCTGGCCATCGACGGTGGTGGTCACCTGACCTACCTGGCACCCACCCGGGTCAACCTGGCACTGATGGAAGAGCGCTGGCCTGACATCAAGTTCCGCGCTACCCGCGAGCACCACTGACAGCTGCTGAAAGCAGCTGTCAGCAGCTTCAAGCCTCAAGCTGCAAGCTACAAGAAGAAGCGGACCTGTGTCGGCCTGCGCTTCTTGCAGCTTGCAGCTTAAAGCTGGTGGCTTGTGCGGCTTGCGGCCGCTGTCAATTGCCGGCCTTGATGCTGGTCCATATCCGGGTGCGGATGCGGTCGATCTTGGCGGGCATGGCCTCCAGGGCGTAGAGCTTGCCCATCACCGCTTCGCTCGGGTAGATCATGCTGTTGCCCTTCAGCGCCGGGTCCACCAGGCCGTCAGCGTTCAGGTTGCCATTGGCGTACTGCACATAGTTGCTGATGTTGGCCATCACCTGCGGCTCCAGCAGGTAGTTCATGTAGGCATACCCTGCCTTTTCATCCGGTGCATCGGCCGGCATTGCCACCATGTCGAACCACAGCGGGGCACCCTCCTTCGGGATCGAGTAGCCGACCTTTACCCCGTTATGCGCTTCCTCTGCGCGGTTCTTGGCCTGCAGTACATCCCCCGAGAAGCCCACCACGACGCAGATATCACCATTGGCCAGGTCGCCGGTGTACTTCGATGAATGGAAGTAGCTGATGTAGGGCCGTACCTGCATCAGCAGCGCCTTGGCCTTGTCGTAGTCCGCCGGGTTCTGGCTGTGGTGGGGCAGGCCGAGGTAGTGCAGGGCGATTGGCAGCAGCTCCGGGCCGTTGTCCAGCACCGCCACGCCGCACTGCTTCAACTTGCTCATGTACTCAGGCTTGAAAATCAAGTCCCAGGAGTCGACCGGTGCATTGTCACCAAGCACGGCCTTGACCTTGTCGATGTTGTAGCCGATGCCGGTACTGCCCCACAGGTACGGGAAGCCATACTGGTTGCCTGGGTCATTGACCTCCAGTGCCTTGAGCAGCACCGGGTTAAGGTTTTTCCAGTTGGGCAACTGCGACTTGTCCAGGCGCTTGAGTGCCTTGCCCTGGATTTGCCGGGCCATGAAGTGGTTGGAAGGGAACACCACGTCGTACCCGGAATTGCCCGTCATCAACTTGCCGTCCAGGGTCTCGTTGCTGTCGTACACGTCATAGGTGGGCACGATGCCGGTGGCTTGCTGAAAGTTCTTCAGGGTGTCGGGCGCGACGTAGCTGGACCAGTTGTAGATCTTTACCGTTTCGGCGGCACCGGCCACGCTGGCGGCCAGCATCAGGGGGGCGATCAGGAGTGTGCGCATGTCGGGTTTACCTTGCTTTGTCTGTTGTTATCGAAGGCAGGCGATCAGCGGATCAGAAAATAAGCACGTACGTCTTGCGCACGGTTTCCTGGATGTCCCAGGTGCCGGTGCTGTTGGCCGGTAGCATCAGTGCGTCTCCGGCTTCTATCACCAGGGGCTCGCCACCGTCGGGGGTGAAGGTGCAGCGGCCTTTGATGAAATGGCAGAACTCTTGCTGCACGATCTGCCGCCTCCAGCGGCCCGGGGTGCACTCCCAGATACCGGTCTCCACCCCGTCGCTGCGTTCCACGCAGGTGACCGAGGTGACCGCCACGGGTTCGCCGAGCGGCACCGCCACCGGGTTGCTGGTTTGCAGTACAGCCGTGTCTGTCTGTTTGAACTGGGTGATGCTCATGAACGAGGTCCTGTCTGGGTGAAGGGAAGTCAGTGCATGAAGCCTTCCATGAAGTCCGCAAGGTGGCTGGCCAGGCGCCGACGCCAAGGCGGGGTAGCCGGGTTGGCGAGGGTCCGATCCTCGTGGACGAAACTCTGGATGATGGCGTTGTAGCCCAGCCAGCGGCAGGGTTCGGGCGGCCAGCTGGCCAGGCTGGCGAGCGGGCGGTTGTCGTGCACCCAGGGCTGGCCGGTGAGGGCGTTGTGCTGGTTCAGAATCAGCGCCGCCAGTGTGCGACCGCCCAGGTTGGTGGCCCCCACGCCCTCACCGCCGTACCCGCCCGCCAGGGCAATGCCACGCTGGCGGTCGCACAGCATGTGCGGGCGGAAACGCCGGGCCATGCCCAGGTTGCCGCCCCAGGTGTGGGTAATGCGCGCGTGCCGCAGCTGCGGGAACAGGTCGCTGAACAGGTAGCGGCGCAGTTCCACTTCATGGGCTTGGAGGTTGAAGTCGTTCCGCAGCCTGCCGCCAAAGCGGTAGCCGCCCCGTGCGCCGAAAACCAGGCGGTTGTCGGTGGTGCGCTGGCCATAGGTGACCTGGCGGCTGCCTTCGCTGAATGCCTGCCCCCGATCCAGGCCGATTTCATCCCACGTGGTGTCGGGTAGCGGCTCGGTGGCGACCAGCAGGCTCTGTACCGGCAGTTGATGCTTGCCCAGCGGTGGCAGGCTGGCCGCATAGCCTTCCACTGCCGGCACGATCCACTGGCAGCGGATGCGTGCCAAGGGCGTGCTGACCTCGCCCGACCGCCAGTCAAGCGCGGGCGTGTTCTCATAAATCGGCACCCCCAGGGCTTCTACGGCACGGGCAAGGCCGCGGGCCAGCTTCGCCGGTTGGATGGTGGCGGTGTGCGGGCTGTAGATGGCGCCATAGGCATTGCTGATACGCACCTGGGCGTCCAGCTGCTCGGGGCGCAGCCACCGGTAGTCGTCCTCGGTCATGCCTTGGCGATACAGGTCGTCGAGGTAGGCGCGCAGGCTGCGCTCCTGCTCCGGGTAGCGGGCGGCGCAGTACAGCACGCCCCCCTTGCGGTAGTCGCAGTCGATGCCCTCACGCTGCAGCACGTTCCCAACCTCGTCGGGAATGGCGTGCAGCAGGTCGATGCTGGCCCGGCGTTGTTGCGGCGAGAGGCTCGCCAGCAGGCGGTCCTCACCCAGCAGGTTGCCCATCAGCCAGCCGCCATTGCGCCCTGACGCGCCGAAGCCGGCGATGTTGGCCTCGATCACCACGATCTTCAGCTGGGGCGCCTGGCGCTTGAGGTAATAGGCGGTCCACAGGCCTGTGTAGCCGGCGCCGATGATGCACACGTCTGCCTCGAGGCTCTCGCGCAGGGCCGGGCGAGCGCACAGCGGCTCGTCAAGCTGGTCCATCCACAAGCTCAGGCTGCGCAGGGGTTGCATCGGGGCGGGCTCCACATCCGGCGGGGTATGTGGCGATCCTAGTGGCGAACCCTGGCGGTTGTCTTACGTGCGTGCACGCAGGGAAATCTGCTTCAGGTACGCCTTGGGCGTAAGGCCGGTGTGTTCGCGGAAGCATTTATAGAATGCCGACAGCGAGTTGAAACCGGCGCTGAACGCCAGGTCGTCGATGGGCGTGGTGGCGCTGTCCTCGTCCAGGGTCGCCATCAGGTGGTGCAGGCGCGCCTGGTTCACATAGCGGTAAAAGCTTTGCCCCAGCACCTGGTTCAGCAGGTAGGAGATCTGGTTGCGGCTGTAGCCGCTGGCGTCGGCCACCTGCTGCAGGTCCAGTTCCGGGTCCAGATAAGGGCGATGCCCCTGGAAGTAATGCTCCAGGTCCTGGGCCATGGTCGACAGCTGGCGGGGTGAAAGGCCCAGGCGGCTGGTGGCCGGGCGTAAACCACCCCCGCTGTGGGGGCTGCCGTCCTGGCGCACCAGGGTAGCGTATTCATTCACCCGCCAGATCAGTCCGTCCCGGACCGTGATCGCCTCGCTGGACTGGAACGCCACCAGCCCATCCCCCCCTTGCACAGTGACCTGGTACTGGATGAATGCGGTACAGCCGTCAACGCGTATCCGGTCGCTGTGCACGATGTCTTCCCCGGCCGCGTGGGGCAGGCAGGCGCGCACGTAGTCGCGCAAGTCCTGGTACCCCAGCACGCGGTTCTGGAAGAAGTCGTGGTACTGGATATCGGGGTGGTACAGGGCCAGCACGCCATCGAGGTCACGGTACTTCCAGCGCAGGTGGTAGCGCAGGACGGTATCGGCAGTGAGCGGCGTCTGGGCCGCGCCATCGGGTAGGGTCATGGGCAAATGATGCCTCGTCGCCCGGCTTGCCACAAGAATGCAGAACACCTGACCCCGGCAGCCCATTCGCGCATTTTGCACGATGAAAACATGGCGTTTTTTTCTAAGTGCTTGATTTGTATAGACGTCATTTTTTGTGACAACTGGCACAGCCGCTGCAACGTTTACTGCGCGAATGGACTTCTCGCTAACAACATACAGGCGAACACATCATGATCCCCTCTGCCGACTACTCCGTTGTCGATACACAAAGCCGCTCAGGTGTTTCCTGGGCGGCGATCTTCGCTGGCGCCGCTGCTGCAGCCGCCGTATCTCTCATACTGGTAGTGCTGGGTGCGGGGCTTGGCTTTGCGGCCACCTCGCCCTGGGCCAATGAGGGGGCAAGCGCGAAAGCCTTGGGCATTTCCACCATTGTCTGGTTGTTGGTGACGCAGATCATCGCTTCCGGCCTGGGTGGCTACCTGGCCGGTCGCCTGCGCGTCAAATGGGCGAACCTGCATGGCGATGAAGTGTATTTCCGTGATACTGCGCATGGCTTCCTGTCCTGGGCTGTCGCCACACTGGTGGCGGCCATGCTGATACTGGGTACCGCAGGCAACCTGGTAGGTGCCGGCGCCAGTGCTGCGTCGCAGGCAGCGGGTGTAACGGTAGCGGCAGGCGGTGCAGCGGCTTCGCAAGCCTCGGACGACTCCCTGGGCTACTTCGTTGATGGCCTGTTCCGTGGCGAAGGCCCGGCACCGGTCAGCGATGATGCTGCCAATGGTGTAGCGGCCCGCATTCTTGCCAAAGGTGCTGCCGGTGACGGTGCACTGGCCCCGGAAGACCGCGCCTACCTGGCACAGCTGGTGGCTCAACGTACCCGCATGACCCAGGCTGAAGCCGAAGCCCGTGTGGACCAGGTGATGGCTCAGATCCAGCAGCTCAAGACCGACGCCAAGCAGGCGGCCGACACCGCTGCCAAAGTGGCCGCATGGACTGCCCTGTGGACCTTCGTCGCCCTGCTGTGCGGCGCCTTCTTCGCCAGCGTCGCCGCCCTGTACGGTGGCCGTCGCCGCGATCACGTGCAGTGGGTTGAAGGCGACTACGTCGCTCACCGCACCATTCAACGATAAGCAAGGAGAATAACTATGCGCTCGATTCTACTGTGGATGCTGGGTATCCCAATTCCAATCATCATTCTTATCGCATTGTTCGTGCACTGATCGATGCACTGACAACATGCACTGAATACAAAAGGGCCGCTGCAAGCGGCCCTTTTGTTTTTGCCGGGCCGCCTGAACCTGCGGCCCGATTCGTTACAGGAACTGCTCGGCGTAGTGGCATGCCACCTGCCGCGTCCCCACCTGCCGGAACCCCGGCAGTTCCTTGCTGCACCGGTCAGTGGCATAGGGGCAGCGCTTGTGGAACGCGCAGCCATCAGGTGGGTTCAACGGGTTGGGCAGTTCACCGGCAATGCGGATGCGTGGCTTGAGCGGGTCCGGGTGAATAGCCGGGGTGGCTGACAACAGTGCCTGGGTGTAAGGGTGCAACGGCTTTTCGTAGATGTCGGCCTTGGGCCCCATTTCTGCCGGCCGGCCCAGGTACATCACCAGCACCTGGTCCGCCACGTGCCGCACCACCGCCAGGTTGTGCGAGATGAACACATAGCCGGTGCCGAACTGTTGCTGCAGGTCCATGAACAGGTTCAGCACCTGGGCCTGGATCGACACGTCCAGTGCCGAGGTCGGCTCGTCCGCCACCAGCACCTTGGGTTGCAGCATCATTGCCCGGGCCAGGGCGATGCGCTGGCGCTGGCCACCGGAGAACATGTGCGGATAGCGCTGGTAGTGCTCCGGGCGCAGCCCCACCTGTTCCATCATCTTCTGCACTTTTTCACGGCGCTCGGCTTTGCTCAGCGACGTGTTGATCAGCAGCGGCTCGGCCAGTTGGTCACCAATCTTCTGGCGCGGGTTCAGCGATGCGTAGGGGCTCTGGAACACCATCTGCACATCGCGCCGCAGCTGCTTGCGCTCGGCCTTGCTGGCGCCGTTGACCTCGGTGCCGGCAATCTGCAGGGAGCCGGACGTGGGTTGCTCGATCAGGGTCAGCGCACGGGCCAGGGTCGACTTGCCACAGCCGGACTCGCCCACCACTGCCAGGGTCTGGCCGGCTTCCAGCTCGAACGACACACCGTTCAGTGCACGCACCAGGGCATGGCCCTTGAACAGCCCGCGAGACACTTCGTAATGCCGGGTCAGGTCCCGGGCGGATAGAACGACGGCCATCACGCCACCTCCTGGTTCAGCGGGTAGAAGCAACGGGCCTGGCTGTGGGCCTTGGCCTCCAGGGCCGGGCGTTGTTGCCGGCAGTTGTCCTGCACATAGGGGCAGCGGGGCGACAGCAGGCAGCCCTGGGGCCGGTCATAGCGGCCAGGCACGATGCCGGGCAGCGTGGCCAGCCGCTCGGCGCCGGCGCTGTGCTCGGGGATCGCTGCCAGCAGCGCCTCGGTGTAGGGGTGGGCCGGGATGTCGAACAGCTCCGGCACCTGGCCCACCTCCACGGCCTGGCCTGCGTACATCACGCACACGCGCCGGGCCGTTTCGGCCACCACCGCCAGGTCGTGAGTAATCAGGATCAGCGCCATATTGCGCTCCTGCTGTATGTTCACCAGCAGCTCCATGATCTGTGCCTGGATGGTCACGTCCAGGGCCGTGGTGGGTTCGTCGGCAATCAGCAGTTTCGGCTCGCCGGCAATGGCCATGGCGATTGCCACCCGCTGGCTCATGCCGCCCGACAGCTGGTGAGGGTAGGCATCCAGGCGGCTTTCTGCGGCCGGAATCTCGACCTTGTTCAGCAACTCGAGGGCACGCTGGCGCGCCGCCTTGCCCTTCAGGCCCAGGTGCTGGCGCAGCACTTCTTCAATCTGATAGCCCACGGTATAGCTGGGGTTGAGGGCGGTCATCGGGTCCTGGAAGACCATGGCGATGTCCTTGCCCACCACCTTGCGCCGCTGGCGGCCGCTGAGGGTGAGCATGTTGGTGCCGTCAAAGGTCAGGGCGTCGGCGGTAATGCGCCCGGGGGCGTCGATCAGCCCCATCAGGGCCATCATGGTCACCGACTTGCCAGAGCCGGACTCGCCGACGATGGCCAGGATTTCCCCGGCCTGCACGCTCAGGTCCAGGCCGTCGACCACGGGCACCGCATTGGCATCGCCAAAGCGCACGTTGAGGTTGTTGATTTGCAACAGTGACATGGGCGTGCTCCTCAGGCGGCGTTCTTGAGTTTCGGGTCCAGCGCATCGCGCAGGCCGTCGCCCATCAGGTTGATTGCCAGCACGCTGAGCAGAATGGTCAGGCCGGGCAGGCTCACCACCCACCAGGCGCGCTCGATGTAGTCGCGGGCAGAAGCGAGCATGGTGCCCCACTCAGGCGTGGGTGGCTGGACACCCAGGCCAAGGAAGCCAAGGGCTGCCGCGTCGAGAATGGCTGAAGAAAAACTCAGCGTGGCCTGCACGATCAGCGGGGCCATGCAGTTGGGCAGTACGGTGACGAACATCAGCCGCCCCAGCCCGGCACCGGCCAGGCGCGCAGCGGTGACGTAGTCCCGGTTCAGTTCGCCCATGACGGCGGCGCGGGTCAGGCGTACGTACGAAGGCAGCGACACGATGGCGATGGCAATCACGGTGTTGATCAGCCCAGGGCCGAGGATGGCGACGATGGCCACCGCCAGCAGTAGCGAGGGCAAGGCCAGCATCACGTCCATCAGGCGCATGATCGACGGGCCGAGCAGCTGCGGGAAGAACCCGGCCAGCAGGCCCAGCAGGATGCCCGGGATCAGCGACATCACCACCGACGACAGGCCGATCAGCAGCGACAGCCGCGCACCCTGGATCAGCCGCGAAAGCAGGTCGCGGCCCAGTTCGTCGGTGCCCAGGATGAACTTCCAGGTGCCGCCTTCAAGCCATACCGGCGGCGTCAGCAGAAAGTCGCGGTACTGCTCGCTGGGGTCATGGGGCGCGACCCAGGGTGCGAACAGTGCGCAGAACACCACCACGCACATGAATGCCAGGCCCATCACTGCGCCTTTGTTACGGGCGAAGGCCTGCCAGAATTCCTTGTAGGGCGAGGGGTAGAGCAGGCTGTGGTCTACCGGGCTTGCCGGCGACACGGGTTTTGCAATCGGGTTGTTCATGGCGTGGCCCTCAGCGCTGATGACGGATGCGTGGGTTGGCCAGGCCGTAGAGGATATCCACCACGAAGTTGACCAGAATCACCAGGCAGGCGATCAACAGGATGCCGTTCTGGACCACGGGGTAGTCACGGGCACCGATGGCTTCGATCAGCCATTTGCCGATGCCCGGCCAGGAAAAGATGGTTTCGGTCAGCACCGCACCGGCCAGTAAGGTGCCCACCTGCAGGCCGAACACCGTGAGCACCGGGATCAGCGCGTTGCGCAAACCGTGCACGAACACCACGCGGGCCGGTGACAGGCCCTTGGCGCGGGCGGTGCGCACGTAGTCTTCGCGCAGCACTTCCAGCATCGAGGAGCGGGTCATGCGCGCGATTACCGCCAAGGGGATGGTGCCCAGCACGATGGCCGGCAGAATCAGGTGCATCACGGCATCTTTGAACGAGCCTTCCTCGTCGCTGAGCAAGGTGTCGATGAGCATGAAGCCGGTTTTGGGCTCGATGTCGTACAGCAGGTCGATACGCCCGGAAACCGGCGTCCAGCCCAGGCTCACCGAGAAGAACATGATCAGGATCAGGCCCCACCAGAAGATCGGCATGGAGTACCCCGCCAGGGACAGGCCCATCACCCCGTGGTCGAACAGCGAGCCGCGCTTGAGTGCGGCGATCACGCCTGCCAGCAGGCCGACGATGCCGGCGAACAGGAGGGCGGCCATGGCCAGTTCCAGGGTGGCCGGGAACAGGGTCATGAACTCGCGCCAAACGCTCTCGCGGGTGCGCAGCGATTCACCCAGGTCGCCCTGGGCCAGCTTGCCCACGTAGTCCAGGTACTGGGCCGGCAGCGGCTTGTTCAGGCCCAGGCGCTCCATGGCCTGGGCGTGCATTTCCGGGTCGACCCTGCGCTCGCCCATCATCACTTCCACCGGGTCGCCGGGGATCAGGCGTATCAGCGCGAAGGTCAGCAGCGTAATACCAAAGAACGTCGGTATCAGCAGGCCAAGGCGCCGGGCAATAAAACTCAACATCGTCGGGGTACCTCATCAGGCCGTGGGGCTGGCCGCCCTCACGGCAATGCCGCCGGTCCCCGTCTGGGTTGCCGGCGGTCGTTGTTGTTCTACTTCACCTTGGTGGTAGCGAAGTTGTTGGTGGTCAGGGGGCTGATCACATAGCCCTCCACGTTGTCACGCATGGCGGTGAACACCTTGGGGTGGGCCATGCTGATCCAGGGTTGGTCGTCATCGTACACCTTCAATGCCTCGCTATAGAGCGCTGCACGCTCGTCGTTGTCGATCACCTCGCGGGCGCGGGTAATCAGTTGCTGGAATTTCGAGTTGCACCAGCGGGCATAGTTCTCGCCGTTCTTGGCAGCCTCGCAACTGAGCAACGGGGTAAGGAAGTTGTCCGGGTCGCCGTTGTCGCCGGCCCAGCCGCTGGACACCAGGTCTGCCTCGCCTTTTTTGGCCCTGCGCAGCATCTCGGCCCATTCCATGACGCGGATGTCCAGCTTCAGGCCGATCTGCGCCAGGTCAGCCTGCAGCATTTCGGCAGACAAGCGCGGGTTGGGGTTGGTGGGGCCGCCGCCGTTGCGGGTGAACAGCGTGATCACGGTGCCCTCCGGCACGCCGGCCTGGCGCAGCAGGGCGCGTGCCTGGTCGAGGTCGCGGGGCAGGTTACGGTTGGTGGTGTTGTAGCCCATCATGGTCGGCGGGTAGGGGTTCACCGCCACCAGCGCATTGCCCTTGCCGAACAGCTGGTCCACGTGGGTCTGGCGGTCGAAGGCCATGTTGATGGCCTTGCGCACGCGCACGTCGCTCAGGTACGGGTGCTGGGTGTTCATGGCGATGTAGCCGGTGACCAGCGCTTCGGTCTGCGCCACCTTCAGGTTGGGGTCCTTGATGATCGACGGCACGTCATCCGGTTTGGGGTAGAGCGCCACCTGGCATTCGTTGGCACGCAGTTTTTGCAGGCGCACGTTGCTGTCGGTGGCAATGGCGAAGATCAGCGCGTCGGCAGGCGGCTTGCCGCGGAAGTAGTCAGGGTTGGGCTTGAAGCGTACCTGGGCGTCCTTGTTGTAGCGCTGGAAGATGAACGGGCCGGTACCGATAGGCTTGCTGTTGAGCTCGGCGGTTTTGCCGGCCTTGAGCAGCTGGTCGCCGTACTCGGCGGAATAGATGGAGGTGAAGGCCATGGCCATGTCCCGCAAGAAGGGCGCTTCCGGGCGGGTGAGGGTGATGACTACGGTATGGTCGTCGGTCTTGTCCACCGATTTGAGCAACTGCTTGAAGGCCATGCTTTCGAAGTACGGGAAGCCGATGCTGGTCTTGTCGTGCCACGGATGGGCCGGGTCGAGCTGGCGACGCAGGCTCCACAGCACGTCATCGGCATTGAAGTCGCGGGTGGGGGTGAAGTAGCCGGTGCTGTGGAACTTCACCCCCTGGCGCAGGTGGAAGGTGTAGGTCAGGCCGTCTGCAGACACCTCCCAGCGCTCGGCCAGGGACGGCTGGATGTCGGTGGTGCCAGGCTTGAACTCGACCAGGCGGTTGAACAGTGTTTCGGAGGCTGCATCGAAGGTGACGGCGGTGGTGTACTGGACCACGTCGAAGCCTTCCGGGCTGGCTTCGGAGCATACCACCAGTGGTTTGGCCGCCAGCTGCGCGGCGGCGCCCATCATCATTGCGGCCACCGCCAGGCGCAGTGCCAGTGATCTGTTGACTACCTTGTGCATGGGTTGATGTCTCCCTGCGTGACTGATTCCAGCGTAGCTGCCCCGGCCCGCCAGGAAGCCGGCCGGGGCGGCTGCGGTCAGAGGATGTTGAACGGAATGGTGGTGACCACCCGGAACTCGTCCAGGCTGCCGTCGCCCTGGGCCTTGCTGGCCCTGTGCGTGGTGTAGGTGGCGCGGATACTGGTGTCTTTCAACGGCCCGCTCTGCACTGCATAGCTGGTGCCGATACCCCACTCGTAATGGGTTTCGCCATCCAGGCCCCTCACGTCGTAGGCGGTGCCTCGGTAGTGGGTGCCGTCAATGCCCCAGCCGCGCGCGTTGTACAGGTTGAACTTGAGGCCTGGCACGCCGTAGGGCGCCATGTTCAGCACATAGGACAGCTGCAGCGACTTCTCGTTGGGGCCGTTGAAGTCCGACAGCAGCGAGTTGGCCAGGTAGATGCCGTTGGTTTCGTGCAGGTAGTCGAAGTACTCGTTGCCGTTGACCTGCTGCCAGGAAGCCGTCAGGGTGTGCGCCTGGTGCGTCAGGCCCAGCGACAGGCTGTAGGTATCGTTGTCGATCTGCCCCATCTTGCGGCTGCCGGCGTCCTTGGTCTTGTAGTAGTTCAAACCGGTGGTCAGGCTTAGCACCCCGCTGTCGCCGAGCACGTGGCTGGCGCCGAAGTAGTACTGGTTCCAGAAGTCGTCCACCTTGGTGGCGTACAGGCTGGTGGTCAGGCTCTTGAAGGGCTGGTAGTTGATGCCGGCGGTACTGGCGCGGTCGGTTTCCACGCCCAGGGCGCCGTACTCGCTGCGAAACTTGCTCAGGCTCTGCTCGGTGCGCGGCGATACCCGGTCGAAGGTGCCCACGTCGAACGTCAGGTTCTCGAACTCGGCGCTGTGCAGAAAGGCACCCTGAAAGCTCGACGGCAGGGCCCGGTTGCCGATGAAGGCGATCATCGGGGTGTCTACGGACTGGCGGCCCAGGGTAAGGGTGGTGTTGGACACCCGCGCCTTGACGTTGCCCAGGCCGAGCTTGCTCCACTGCCCCAACGGGTCGCCATCGCTGTGGGTGAGGGTACGGTTGTTGGGCCCGGCGATGGCCTGGCGGCTTTGCTGCAGGGCGATGGCATTGTAGCCAGCGGCTTCCACGGCGAAGCCCACAGTGCCCTGGGTAAACCCGGAGCTGTAATTGAGGATGCTGCCCTGCACCCAGTTCTCGCGGCTGTGTGTCGGGTGGCGGGTGCCGTCGCCTTTGTAGTACTTCCACAGCGGCGCGCGGGCGGCACGCTCACGGGCGTACCAGTTGCGCGTGCTGCCGGACAGGCTCTGGCCTTCCAGAAAGCCGCTGGCCTGGCTCTGCGCGTTGCCTGAGGCAAGTGTGAGCGGTTGGTAAGCCTGGCTTTGCGGCTCGGCGTGGGCCACGGTGGTTGCGGCACTAATCGCTAGAGCGAGTGTGCTTGAAGTGAACAGTCTCACGTTGGAAGCTCCTTTTCATTTCTAGTTATTGCCGGCCTCGTGGGCCGGGTGGTTGCTGCGGTGTTGCCTGGGGCGCCATGGGATCGCCATGGCTGAAACAGCGTTTTACGCCTGCTGCGCAGGCCCGCCTTGCAGGTCCCTCCCCCCTGCAGGGCGGCGCGGCCGACGGCGCGTCAGTCGACGCTCACGCCAGAAAAGTTGTTGCGGCCGAATGGGCTCACCTTGAACCCGCTCACCTGTGTGCTCAGGGGCTGGTTGACGGTTGAATGGGCGACGGGGGTGATGGGCACTTGTTGCTTGAGCCGCTGTTGGGCCTGCTGGTACAGCGTGGTGCGCTGGGCCGGGTCGGTAACCTGCTTGGCACGCTTGACCAGGCTGTCGTACTGCGGGTCGCACCACAGCGAGTAGTTGTTGCTGCCAATGGCATCGCAGCTGTAGAGCGTGCCCAGCCAGTTGTCAGGGTCGCCGTTGTCGCCGGTCCAGCCGATCAGGGCCACGTCGTGCTCACCACTCTTGAGGCGTTTGACGTACTCGCCCCACTCGTAACTGACGATGCGCACCTTGAAACCCAGCTTGCTCCAGTCCGCCTGCAGCATCTCGGCCATCAACTTGGCGTTGGGGTTGTAGGGGCGCTGCACGGGCATGGCCCACAGGGTGATTTCGGTACCGGGTGCCACCTTGGCCTGCTCCAGCAGTTGCCGGGCTTTTTCCGGGTCGTAGGGGGCGTCCTTGATGCTTTCATCATAGGACCACTGGGTAGGCGGCATGGCATTGACCGCCCGCTGCCCGGCCTCCTGGTACACCGCCTGGAGGATGGCCTGCTTGTTCACCGCCATGTCCATGGCCTGGCGTACCTCCAGGCGGTCAAAGGGTGGATGCTGGGTGTTGTAGGCGATGTAGCCCAGGTTGAAGCCTGCCTGCTGCATGACCTGCAGCTTGCTGTCCTGGCGCAGCGCTGGCAGGTCGGCCGGGCGTGGGTGCAGGGTGACCTGGCATTCGTTGCGGCGCAGCTTCTGGATCCGCACCGACGGGTCGACGTTGATCGAGAACACCAGGTTGTCGAGCTTCACGTTTTCCGGCGCCCAGTAGTTCTGGTTGCCCTTGTAGCGAATCTGCGAGTCCTTCTGGTAACGCTGGAACACGAACGGGCCGGTACCGATAGGGTGCTGGTTGATGTCGCTGGGGCGGCCGCTTGCCAGCAATTGCTCGGCGTACTCGGCAGACAGAATGGAGGCAAAACTCATGGCCAGGTTCTGGATGAACGCCGCATCGACCGTGTTCAGGGTGAACACCACAGTCATCGGGTCGGTCTTTTCGACGCGGGCGATGGTCTTGTCCAGGCCCATGCTGACGAAGTAAGGGAACTCGGTGGGGTAGGCCTTGCGGAACGGGTGAGCCTTGTCGTGCATGCGGTTGAAGGTGAACAGCACGTCATCGGCGTTGAAGTCGCGGCTGGGGGTGAACCCCTTGTTGCTGTGAAACTTCACCCCTTCGCGCAGGTGGAAGGTGTAGCGCAGGCCATCATCGGAAACCTCCCAGCGGGTGGCCAGCGCCGGCTGCACCGCGGTGGCGCCGCGTTCGAACTCCACCAGGCGGTTGTAGAGGGGCTCGGCGGCATCGTTGTCGGTGGCCGTGGTGTATTGGGCGGTATCGAAACCGGCAGGGCTGCCCTCGGAGCAGAACACCAGGTTGCGGGCCTGCAGCGCAGGGGAAAGGCCCAGCACGCCCAGGGCGAGCAGGGTGGTGAAGCAGGTAGCGTTACGCATGGCAAATCCTTGTGCGTCAGGGTTGCACCGCCGTGTGGCAGGAATGGCGGCAACAGTTCGTCGACCCCGCAGCCAAAGGCGGCCGGGCAACACAGTGAGTAGCGGAAAACCCGGGCACCCGATGCTGGCGGGTGCCCGGTCAGGCTATTGGTCCACGCTGACGCCGTAGAACGCGTTCAGCGAGAAGGGGCTGATCTTGAAGCCCTTCACCTTGGCGCTCATGGGTTGGTAGACGGTGGAGTGGGCGATCGGGGTGATCGGCACCTGCTCCTTGAGGATGTGCTGGGCCTGTTTGTACAGCTCGGTACGTTTGGCCTGGTCGGGGGTGGCCTTGGCCTGTTTGATCAGGTCGTCGTAAGGCTTGTAGCACCACTTCGAGAAGTTGTTGCCGTCGACCGCATCGCAGCCGTACAGGGTGCCCAGCCAGTTGTCCGGGTCGCCGTTGTCGCCGCTCCAGCCAATCAGCATGGCGCCCTGTTCGCCGCCTTTGGAGCGCTTGATGTATTCGCCCCACTCGTAGCTGACGATCTTGGCCTTGATGCCGATCTTGGCCCAGTCAGACTGGAGCATCTCGGCCATCAGCTTGGCGTTGGGGTTGTAGGGGCGCTGCACGGGCATGGCCCACAGGGTGATTTCGGTCCCGTCCTTGATGCCTGCCTCTTTCAGCAGTTGCTTGGCTTTTTCCGGGTCGAAGGGGGCGTCCTTGATAGTGGTGTCATACGACCACTGGGTTGGCGGCATGGCGTTGACCGCCAGCTGGCCGGCGCCCTGGTACACCGACTCGATGATTTTCTGCTTGTCCACAGCCATGTCCAGCGCCTGACGCACCTTCAGCTGGGCCAGCGGGTTGGGCTCGTTGCTGCCCTTTACCTTGTCCATCACGTTGTAGGCGATGTAGCCGAGGTTGAAGCCGGCCTGGTGGGGCATCTGCAGGTTCTTGTCGGCCTTCAGCGGCTCGATGTCGGCGGGGCGGGGGAACAGGGTGACCTGGCATTCGTTCTTCTTCAGCTTCTGCATGCGCACCGAAGCGTCAGTGGTGATGGCGAAGATCAGGTTGTCGATCTTCACGTCATCAGGTTGCCAATAGTCCTTGTTGCCCTTGAAGCGGATCTGCGCGTCCTTCTGGTACTTGCTGAACACGAACGGGCCGGTGCCGATGGGCTTCTGGTTGATGTCGGCCGGCTTGCCCTGCTTGAGCAACTGGTCGGCGTACTCGGCTGACTGAATGGAAGCAAAGCTCATGGCCAGGTTCTGGATGAACGCGGCGTCGACGTCGTTGAGGGTGAACTTGACCGTGTGTTCGTCCAGTTTCTCCACCTTGGCGATGTTCTTGTCCATGCCCATGTCGGTGAAATAGGGGAACTCGGTGGGGTACGCCTTGCGGAACGGCTGGTCCTTGTCGAGCATGCGGTTGAAGGTGAACAGCACGTCGTCGGCGTTGAAGGGCCGGCTGGGCTTGAAGTAGTCGGTGGTGTGGAACTTCACGCCTTCGCGCAGGTGGAAGGTGTAGGCCTTGCCGTCGTCCGACACCTCCCAGCGGGTAGCAAGGCCCGGCACCACTGCAGTGCCACCGCGTTCGAACTGGGTGAGGCGATTGAACATGGTCTCGGCCGACGCGTCGAAGTCGGTCCCGGTGGTGTATTGCCCCGGGTCGAACCCGGCCGGGCTGCCCTCCGAACAGAACACCAGGTTGGACGCGGCCAGTGCTGACGGTGCGCCGGTGAGCATGCCTGCGCCTAGCAGGAACGGAATGACTGCATGTTTGAGCATGATGGCCTCATTGTTGTCATTGTTCGGATGAGGTGGCCTCGTGAGCCGACCTGCGGATACTCGTGCACGGCTGATTGCCAATGCAACAGGCACAAGGATAGATGGCACCGGAAAGGTAGTACGGTCGTACATGGATGTCGCATTCATGTAACTTTAGGCGAAGTTAAACGTTTGCGTTGGCAAAATGATGGCGTTTTTCGGATTATTTCTGCTTAGGGAATGATGTAGGACACATCTCAAAGATGTGTAAGACGGGGCTGATATGTATGCCCAGACACGCAAAAGCCCGATCGCATTCACGACCGGGCCCCTGTTTACAGCGCGCTGCCGTCAGGGCATTTGCACCTCGATCAGGCCATCGGCGTTCATGCTGACTTCGCTGGTACCGGCCTCGATGTCCGGCGCGGGTGCCGCTTCGTCAGCCGCCATGGCTTTCATCGCCATCGGTGCGCTGCGCAGGTACGGGCGTGGGTAGCCGCTGCTGTTGAGGTTCAGGTTGACCACTTTGTAACCGGTACCGCCCAGGGCTTCGGTGGCCAGCTGCGCACGGGCCTTGAAGGCGTCCACTGCATCCTTGAGCAGCGCGTCCTCGCTGGCTTTGCGGGTAGCCGGGGCGATGGAGAAGTCCATGCCGCCCATTTTCAGGTCCTGCAGCAGGTCGGCGGTCAATTGAGACAGGGCAGGGAAGTCGGCGCTTTCCAGGCGCAGTTCGGCGCGCTCGCGCCAGCCGGTGATCTTCTGGCCCTTGGTGTCGTATACGGGGTAGCTGTTACGGCTGCCCTGGCTGATCTTGACGTCCTTGACCTGGCGCGACTGCTGCACGGCCTTGTTCATGGTTTCGGTGATCTGCTTGGCAAGCTTGCCTGGGTCGGTGTTCTGCGCTTCGCTGTACAGGGTCACGACCATCAGGTCGCGCGCCACTTCCTTGCTGACTTCGGCGCGCAGCGAGACCTGGTTGAAGCGCGGCTCATCGGCGGCCAGGGCCGGCAGGCTGGCGAGCAGACCACAGGACAGCAGGAGGGCGGCGCCGCGACGTTGAATGTGCATAAGGTGCTCCTTGGCAGAGAAAGGCGTGGGGTGTTGGCCATCCATTCCACGCATGGCCAGTCAGACCGGAAAACAGTGTAGTGGGTTCAGCGGTGCCATCGGCAACCTGTGACAAAGTGTGGCGCTTTGCCGCATTGCTGCAGCGAGGCGCCCGGCTTCGGTATACTCCAGCCGATTTTCTGGAGCACTCATCAGGAGAGCTCATGCTCGCCGCCGTACAACCGCTGTCCGCTACCCGCCAGAACCTCTGGCGCCTGACTGTCATCCGGGTTCTGGTCCTGGCCGCCCAGGCGGGTTCCGTGGGCGTGGCCTACTGGACCGAACTGCTGCCGCTGCCCTGGCTATCGTTGGCGGGCACCTTGGCTTTGTCCTCGTTGCTGTGCGCGTTCACGGCCCTGCGCCTGCGCCTGTCGCTCCCGGTCACCGAACTGGAATACGCCCTGCAACTGGCCTGCGACCTGCTGATCCACAGTGCGCTGCTGTATTACTCGGGCGGTTCCACCAACCCGTTCGTGTCGTATTACCTGGTGCCCCTGGCGATCGCGGCGGTGACGCTGCCCTGGCTGTACTCGCTGATACTGTCCGGCATCGCGCTGACTGCCTACAGCCTGCTGCTGGTGCAGTTCTACCCGCTGGAAGGCCTGCCCCTGGCGCGGGACAAGATGCAGGTGTACGGCATGTGGCTGAGCATTGCCTTGGCCGCTGCGGTGATCACCTTCTTTGCCGCACGCATGGCCGAAGAGCTGCGGCGCCAGGAGCAACTGCGTTCCGAGCGGCGCGAAGAAAGCCTGCGCGACGAGCAATTGCTGGCGGTGGCCACCCAGGCTGCCGGCGCCGCCCACGAGCTGGGCACGCCGCTGGCGACCATGAGCGTGCTGCTGAACGAAATGCGCCAGGACCACCACGACCCTCTGCTGCAGGAAGACCTGCAGATCCTTCAGGACCAGGTAAAGCTGTGCAAGCAGACCCTGCAGCACCTGGTGCGCGCTGCTGAAGCCAATCGGCGCCTGGCGCTGGTTGAGCAGGACGTGACCGCCTGGCTGGACGAGGCGCTGAACCGCTGGCACCTGATGCGCCCCGAAGCCAGCTACCGCTTCCAGCGCCTGCGCGATGGCCAGGTGCCGCGCCTGACCCCACCGCCAGACCTGACCCAGGCGTTGCTGAACCTGCTGAACAATGCTGCCGATGCCTGCCCCGATGACCTGGAAGTGCGCCTGGACTGGGACGCCCAGGACATCGTCATCAGCATCCGCGACCATGGCCCGGGTGTGCCACCGGCCATTGCCGAAGCCATTGGCAAACCTTTCATCACCACCAAGGGCAAGGGTTTTGGCCTGGGCCTGTTCCTGAGCAAGGCCAGCGTGACCCGTGCGGGTGGTTCGGTGAAACTCTATAGTCATGATCAAGGTGGCACCCTGACCGAATTGCGCCTGCCCCACGGCACGCGAGGAGAAGAAAGATGAGCGAAGAAAACCAGGTCGAAAGCGAAGAGCTGCCCCACCTGTTGCTGGTGGATGACGACGCCACCTTCACCCGGGTGATGGCCCGGGCCATGAGCCGTCGCGGCTTCCGGGTGAGCACCGCAAGCTCTGCCGAAGAGGGCCTGGTGCTGGCCCAGCAGGACCTGCCGGACTACGCCACCCTGGACCTGAAAATGGAAGGCGACTCGGGGCTGGTGTTGCTGCCCAAGCTGCTGGCCCTGGACCCGGAGATGCGTGTGGTGATCCTGACCGGTTATTCCAGCATCGCCACAGCGGTGGAAGCCGTGAAGCGCGGTGCCTGCAATTACCTGTGCAAGCCGGCCGATGCTGATGATGTACTGGCGGCGCTGCTGTCGGAGCACACCGACCTGGACACCCTGGTGCCGGAAAACCCCATGTCGGTCGACCGTTTGCAGTGGGAGCACATCCAGCGCGTGCTCAATGAGCACGAGGGCAATATCTCGGCCACCGCACGCGCCCTGGGCATGCACCGCCGTACCCTGCAACGCAAGCTGCAGAAGCGCCCCGTCCGCCGCTGAGTCGCTGCCCGTAGTTGGCGCGCGCCATGCACGCGCCGACCGGTGTATCATTAGCCGCCTAACGGTAACCCCCATCCGGATGGTGCGCGCATGCTTGCCCTTCTCGTCCAGACGCTGAACATTACGGCGCCTGTCTTTGCCATGCTGTTCATGGGCGTGCTGCTGCGGCGCATCAACCTTATCGACGACAACTTCAACCGGGTCGCCTCGCAGCTGGTGTTCAACGTCTGCATGCCCGCGTTGCTGTTCCTGGGCATCTATCACGCCGACCTGGCCGCCGCGGTAAAACCGGGCGTGATGCTCTACTTCGTGATTGCCACCCTGGTCGGGTTTGCCATCGCCTGGGGCATGGCAGTATGGCGCAGCCCGGTCGCAGACCGTGGTATCTACACCCAGGGTGCGTTTCGCGGCAATAACGGCGTCATCGGCCTGGCCCTGGCAGCAAGCCTGTATGGGGACTACGGCATTTCTTTGGGGGCAGTGCTCGCCGGGCTGGTCATCCTCATGTACAACTCGCTGTCGGCGGTGGTGCTGGCGGTCTACAGCCCAGACCTCAAGTCCGACCCCTGGAGCATCTGCAAGAGTATCTTCAGCAACCCGCTGATCATCAGCGTGCTGGTGGCCACCCCCATGGCCTACGGCCAGGTACCGCTGCCCAACTGGTTGCTCACCTCGGGTGACTACCTGGCCCAGATGACCCTGCCGTTGGCGCTTATCTGCATTGGCGGCACCCTGTCGCTGACGGCGCTGCGCGACAGCGGCCGGCTGGCCATGGATGCCAGCCTGGTGAAGATGGTCTGGCTGCCGCTGGCCGGCACCCTGGGTGCGTGGCTGTGCGGTTTTCGGGGCGCCGAGTTGGGCATCCTGTTCCTGTACATCGGCAGCCCCACCGCTGCGGCCAGCTACGTGATGGCCAGGGCAGCCAATGGCAACCATGAACTGGCAGCCTCTATCATCGTGATTACTACGCTAATGGCGGCAATTACCACCAATATTGGTATTTTCATCTTGCAGTGGGGCGGATGGATCTAGATCCTTGGCCGACAACGAAAGCGATAACACTGCCTCACCAGCGAAAGGACACTTCATGCAAGACCAGAACAGGCCCGAGCAGTTACAGCGCGGGCTGAAGAACCGCCATATCCAGCTGATCGCACTGGGCGGTGCCATTGGCACCGGGTTGTTCCTGGGCATCGCCCAGACCATCCAGCTGGCCGGCCCCTCCGTGCTGCTGGGCTATGCCATCGCCGGCCTGATGGCCTTCCTGATCATGCGCCAGCTGGGTGAAATGGTGGTGGAGGAGCCGGTAGCCGGCAGCTTCAGCCATTTTGCCCACCGCTACTGGAGCGAGTTCGCAGGGTTTGTTTCAGGCTGGAACTACTGGGTGGTCTACGTGCTGGTGGGCATGGCAGAGCTGACCGCTGTGGGCATTTACGTGCAGTACTGGTGGCCGGGCTTCCCCACCTGGGCGACGGCGGCGATCTTCTTCGTGGTGATCAACCTGATCAACCTCACCCAGGTGAAGGTGTATGGCGAAATGGAGTTCTGGTTCGCCCTGATCAAGGTCGTGGCCATCCTCAGCATGATCGGCTTTGGCGCCTGGCTGTTGGCCAGCGGCACGGGCGGCCCGGATGCCAGTGTCGCCAACCTGTGGCAGTACGGCGGGTTCTTCCCCAATGGCGTCACCGGGCTGGTCATGGCCCTGGCTGTGATCATGTTCTCGTTCGGTGGCCTGGAGCTGGTGGGCATCACCGCTGCAGAAGCCGACAACCCACGCCAAAGCATCCCCAAGGCCACCAACCAGGTGGTGTATCGCATTCTGATCTTCTACATCGGTGCGCTGGCCGTGCTGCTGTCGCTGTACCCGTGGCAGAAGGTGGTGCAGGGCGGGAGCCCATTCGTGATGATCTTCCACAATGCCAACAGCGATGTGGTGGCCACCATCCTCAACGTCGTGGTGCTCACGGCAGCCCTGTCGGTCTACAACAGCTGCGTGTATGCCAACAGCCGCATGCTGTTCGGCCTAGCCAGCCAGGGTGATGCGCCGCGCCAGTTGCTCAAGGTCAGCCGCAGTGGCGTACCGCTTACAGCCCTGGGTGTGTCGGCACTGGCTACGGGCTTGTGTGTGGTGATCAACTACCTGATGCCGGGTGAAGCCTTTGGTTTGCTGATGGCCCTGGCGGTGTCGGCGCTGGTGATCAACTGGGCGAGCATCAGCATTACCCACCTGAAGTTCCGCAAGGCCAAGCTCGCAGCAGGGGTGACGCCGTTCTACAAGAGCCTGTGGCACCCGCTGAGCAATTACCTGTGCCTGGCGTTCATCGTGTTGATCTTGGTGGTGATGTACCTGACCCCGCCGATTCGCATCTCGGTGATGCTGATCCCGGCCTGGATTGCTGCGTTGTGGGTGGCGTTCAGGCTGAAAAAGGCTCGCCAGGCTAGCTAGGCAGGCCTGGCCTCATCGCGGGTAAGCCCGCGAAAAGCGCGTCGCCTGCCGCTAATGCTGGCGGCGCCAGGCTCGCACGGTGGTGTACAGCAGCACCAGCGCTAGCACTGGCAGCACGTAGAGCAGCATCAGGCGTTCCAGGCGGCCAGCCAGTGGCATGCCCATGGTGAATGCTGCAACGTGTAGCCCATATGCCAGGTACAGGCACAGAAACACAAGCCCTTCGGCGCGGGTGATGCGGTAGCCCGAATAGAACACGGGCAGGCTCAGCACCGCCACGCCAAGCATCACAGGCAGGTCGAAATCCAGTGCGTTGGGCGATATCGACAGTGGCTCGGGTGTGACCAGGGCCGTGAGCCCCAGTACGCCGAGCAGGTTGAACAGGTTGCTGCCGATCACCGTGCCCACGGCAATTTCACGCTCGCCGCGCAGGGCGGCGATCAGCGCCGCCGCCAGTTCGGGCAAGGAGGTGCAGATGGCCACCACGGTCAGGCCGATCACTCGCTCCGACAGCCCCAGGTCGGTGGCCACTTCTACCACGGCGTCCAGCAACAGGTGGCCGGCAAGGGTCAACAAGCCTAGGCCGATCAGCACCTGCAGGGCCGTGCCCGCCCAGAAACGGCCGGCGCTGGAGGTAGCCGTGCGCGGGGCCGGGTACGTGCGTGCGTAGTGGCGCGACTGATGCCATAGCATCGCCAGGTAACCCACTAGCCCAAGCAGCAGCAATGCCCCTTCCAGCCTCCCCAGGTAGCCGTTGGCGGCCAAGCCGTATACCAGCAGGCTTGCCACGATCATCAACGGGATGTCCAGGCGTACCAGCTGGCGCGATACCCGCAGCGGAATAATCAGCGCGGCCAAGCCGAGGATGGCCAGTACGTTGAAGATGTTGCTGCCGATCACGCTGCCTACGGCAACGTCCGGTGCGCCCTGGTAGGCGGCCTGCAGGCTGACGGTGAGCTGGGGTGCCGTGCTGCCGAAGGCCACCAGGCTCAGGCCGATGATCAGCGGGCGAACATGCAGCCTTTGCGCCAGGCGCAGCGACGCACGCACCAGCAATTCGGCGCCGCCGACCAGCAGCAGCAGGGCGATGCCCAACTGCAGAAGGCTGAAGGTGGGAAGGGTGGCCAGGTCGAAGATGATAGGGCTCCAGTCGCGTCAGTCACTAAGCCCTTGTACCCGCACGCGCGCTGTTCCGCTACGCAGCATGCCGATTTTTTCTGCGGCGGCGCGTGACAGGTCGATCAGGCGGTTGCGGGCATGTGGGCCGCGGTCGTTGATGCGCACCACCACGCTGCGCTGGTTGGCCAGGTTGGTCACCAGTACGCGGCTGCCGAATGGCAAGGTGCGGTGGGCGGCGGTGAGGCTGTGCTGGTTGAAGGGCTCGCCGCTGGCTGTGCGTTTGCCGTGGTGGCGTGAGCCGTAATACGAGGCGGTGCCGGTCTTGTCATAACCGCGTGGGTCGATGTCATGGCTGGCGCAGCCTGCCAGAAGGGCGAAGAGGGCGAAGGTGCCCAGGGATCGTTTCAGCAAGTGGGGCACTCCAGTGTGGCCACATCGCGGGTAAACCGCGCCCACAGCGTATTGAATGGGGCCGCTGTGAGCGCGGGTCATGCCGCGAACGAGGGCCGGGCCCTCGCAGGTCTACATGGGTAAAACAGTCAGCCTTCGAGCTTGGCCTTGAGCAGTTGGTTCACCTGCCCGGGGTTGGCCTTGCCTTTGGAGGCTTTCATCGCCTGGCCGACGAAGAAGCCGAACATCTTGCCGCGCTTGGCCTCGTCGGCTGCCCGGTACTGCTCGACCTGTTCGGCGTTGGCCGCCAGCACTTCGTCGAGCATCTGCTCGATGGCGCCGCTGTCGGTCACCTGTTTCAGGCCGCGGCTTTCGATGATGCTGTCGGCATCCCCTTCACCGGCAGCCATGGCTTCGAATACCGTCTTGGCGATCTTGCCGCTGATGGTGTTGTCGCGGATGCGCAGCAACATGCCACCCAGGTGCGCAGCGCTGACCGGGGCCTGGTCGATTTCGATGCCCAGCTTGTTCAGCAGGCTGCCCAGCTCGACCATGACCCAGTTGGCCGCAAGCTTCGCATCGCCACCGATCTTGACCACTTCCTCGAAGTAGTCGGCCTGCTCACGGCTGGAGGCCAGCACGTTGGCATCATAGGCCGACAGGCCGTACTGGCTCTGGAAACGCTCGACTTTCTGCGGCGGCAGTTCCGGCAGGCCGGCACGCACGGTTGCCAGGAAGCTGTCTTCGATCACCACTGGCAGCAGGTCTGGGTCGGGGAAGTAACGATAGTCGTTGGCTTCCTCCTTGCTGCGCATGGAACGGGTTTCGTCTTTGTTCGGGTCGTACAGGCGGGTTTCCTGCACCACCTTGCCGCCGTCTTCGATCAGGTCGATCTGGCGCTGGATCTCGCTGTTGATCGCGCGCTCGATGAAGCGGAACGAGTTGACGTTCTTGATCTCGCAGCGGGTGCCGAACTCGGTCTGGCCCTTGGGGCGGATCGACACGTTGCAGTCGCAGCGCAGCGAGCCTTCGGCCATGTTGCCGTCACAGATGCCCAGGTAGCGCACCAGGGCGTGGATGGCCTTGACGTACGCCACGGCCTCCTTGGCGCTGCGCATGTCTGGCTCGGAAACGATCTCCAGCAAGGGTGTGCCGGCGCGGTTCAAGTCGATGCCGGTGGAGCCGCTGAAGTCTTCGTGCAGGCTCTTGCCGGCGTCTTCCTCCAGGTGCGCACGGGTGATCCCGATGCGCTTGAGGGTGCCGTCTTCAAGGGCGATGTCCAGGTGACCCTTGCCGACGATTGGCAGGTCCATCTGGCTGATCTGGTAGCCCTTGGGCAGGTCGGGGTAAAAGTAGTTCTTGCGGGCAAACACGTTGCGCTTGCCGATTTCAGCATCGATGGCCAGGCCGAACATGCACGCCATGCGCACGGCTTCCTGGTTGAGTACCGGCAGTACGCCGGGCATGCCCAGGTCGACCAGGCTGGCCTGTGTGTTCGGTTCCGAGCCAAACGTCGTGGCGCTGCCGGAAAAGATCTTCGACTGGGTGGCGAGCTGAGTGTGGATTTCCAGCCCGATCACAACTTCCCATTGCATGTGTGAATTCCTCAGAAGCCGTTAGGGGCGCGGGTGTGCCAGTCGGTCACCTGCTGGTAGCGGTGCGCGACATTGAGCAGGCGGCCTTCCTGGAAGTACGGTGCCAGCAGCTGTACACCGACCGGCAAGCCATCGACGAAGCCGGCCGGCATCGACAGGCCAGGCAGCCCGGCGAGGTTGGCGGTGATGGTGTACACGTCCTCGAGGTAGGCGGCGACCGGGTCGCTGCTCTTGGCGCCCAGCTTCCAGGCCGGGTTCGGCGTGGTTGGGCCGAGGATCAGGTCGACATCGTTGAAGGCGGCCATGAAGTCGTTCTTGATCAGGCGGCGGATCTGCTGCGCCTTGACGTAGTAGGCATCGTAGTAGCCGGCCGACAGGGCGTAGGTGCCGACCATGATGCGGCGCTGCACTTCGGCGCCGAAGCCCTCGCCACGGGAGCGCTTGTACAGGTCGGTGAGGTCTTTCGGGGCATCGCAGCGGTAGCCGAAGCGCACGCCGTCGAAACGCGACAGGTTCGAAGAGGCTTCGGCCGGCGCGATCACGTAGTACGCCGGGATGGCATGCTGCATGTTCGGCAGGCTGATTTCCTTCACCACCGCGCCCAGCTGTTCCAGTTCCTTGACGCTGGCCTGGACCAGGTCGGCGATACGCGGGTCGAGGCCCGCGCCGAAGTACTCCTTGGGCAGGCCGATGCGCAGGCCCTGCAGGGGCGCATTGAGGTTGGCGCTGTAGTCCGGCACCGGTTCATCGATGCTGGTGGAGTCTTTGGCATCGAACCCGGCCATGCCTTGCAGCAGCAGGGCGCAGTCTTCGGCGGTACGGGCCAGCGGGCCGCCCTGGTCGAGGCTGGAGGCGTAGGCGATCATGCCCCAGCGCGAGACGCGACCGTAGGTCGGTTTGAGGCCGGTCAGGTTGGTCAGCGCGGCAGGCTGGCGGATCGAGCCGCCGGTGTCGGTACCGGTGGTCACCGGCAGCAGGCGGGCCGCTACGGCAGCGGCCGAACCGCCAGAAGAGCCGCCTGGCACGTGGTCGAGGTTCCAGGGGTTTTTCACCGCGCCATAGTGGCTGGATTCGTTGGCCGAACCCATGGCGAACTCGTCCATGTTGGTTTTGCCCAGGGTGACCATGCCGGCTTCGGCCAGCTTGGCTACCACGGTGGCGTCGTAAGGCGCCTTGAAATTGTCGAGCATCTTCGACGCGCAGCTGGTGCGCACGCCCAGGGTACAGAACAGGTCCTTGTGGGCAATGGGCGCACCCAGCAGCACGCCGGTGTCACCGGCAGCGCGGCGGGCGTCGGCGGCACGTGCCTGGCTGATGGCCAGGTCGTCGGTGACGCTGATGAAGCTGTTGAGTTGCGGGTCGATCTGCTTGATGCGGGCCAGCAGGGCGCCGGTCAGCTCTTCGGAAGAAAACGACTTGTCGGCGAGCCCGCGGGCGATCTCGGCCAGGGTCAATTGATGCATGGCAGGCGCTATCCCTTACTCGATGACTTTGGGAACCAGGTACAGACCGCTTTCGGTCTTCGGTGCGATGGCCTGGTAGGCCTCGCGCTGGTTGTGCTCGGTGACCTGGTCGGGGCGCAGCCGCTGGCTGGCCTCCAGGGGGTGAGCCAGGGGCTCGATGCCAGTGGTATCGACCGCTTGCATCTGGTCGACCAGCCCGAGGATGCTGTTCAGGGCGTCGGTAATGCGTGGCAGTTCGCCATCATTCAGCCCCAGTCGGGCCAGATGGGCGATCTTTTCCACGTCGCAGCGTTCAAGCGCCATGGTGATCTCCAAGGGAAACAAAGAACGGAATTAGTGTCCGCGGTGAGGAACATGTCAGCTTTTTGGCGGTCCAACGGCCGCGATCATCGGCTGGCATGCTCGGAAAAACAGCCAATTTAACATATTGGCTCCTTGCCCAAAATCCCTGCCATTGTTAGAGTTTGCCGCACTTTTTTACCCACGCTTTCCCCAGGGTCACTTTCCCATGTTCAAGAAACTGCGTGGCATGTTTTCCAGCGATCTGTCCATCGACCTGGGTACTGCCAACACCCTTATTTACGTGCGTGAGCGCGGTATCGTCCTGAATGAGCCCTCGGTTGTTGCCATCCGTACCCATGGCAATCAGAAAAGCGTCGTCGCCGTCGGTACCGAAGCCAAGCGCATGCTGGGCCGTACGCCTGGCAACATTGCTGCCATTCGTCCGATGAAGGACGGCGTGATCGCCGACTTCAGCGTTTGCGAAAAAATGTTGCAATATTTTATCAACAAGGTTCACGAGAACAGCTTTCTGCAGCCCAGCCCCCGTGTGCTGATCTGTGTACCGTGCAAGTCCACCCAGGTTGAACGCCGCGCCATCCGCGAGTCGGCCCTGGGTGCAGGTGCCCGTGAAGTGTTCCTGATCGAAGAGCCCATGGCCGCTGCCATCGGTGCTGGCCTGCCGGTTGAAGAAGCCCGCGGCTCGATGGTGGTGGATATCGGTGGTGGTACCACCGAAATCGCGCTCATCTCACTGAACGGCGTGGTCTACGCAGAATCTGTCCGCGTGGGCGGCGACCGTTTCGATGAAGCCATCGTCACTTACGTACGCCGCAACTACGGCAGCCTGATCGGTGAATCCACCGCCGAGCGCATCAAGCAGGAAATCGGCACTGCCTACCCAGGTGGCGAAGTGCGTGAAGTCGATGTGCGCGGCCGCAACCTGGCCGAAGGCGTACCACGCGCGTTCACCCTCAATTCCAACGAGGTGCTCGAAGCCCTTCAGGAATCGCTGGCCACCATCGTTCAGGCGGTCAAGAGCGCCCTGGAACAGTCCCCGCCAGAGCTGGCCTCGGACATTGCCGAGCGTGGCTTGGTGCTGACCGGTGGTGGTGCGCTGTTGCGTGATCTGGACAAGCTGCTGGCCCAGGAAACCGGCCTGCCGGTGATCGTTGCCGAAGACCCGCTGACCTGTGTTGCCCGTGGCGGCGGTCGCGCCCTGGAAATGATGGACAAGCACGCGATGGACCTGCTCTCCAGCGAGTGATCCCCTCGCTGTTCACGAGCCCCGGTTTACAGGCAGTGCGCACAGTGCTACCTGTATGTGCTGGGCTGGCGCCCGCCCGGGCGCCTTATCCGTCAACCCGCAACCAGGCTGGTGCGTTGTCCCATGTCCAATGACCTCCTGAGTCGTCCACGAGGAACGGCCCATTAAACCGCTTTTCTCCAAGGGCCCTTCGCTGGGCGTGCGCCTGCTTGTTCTGGTAGTGATGTCGGTCGCGTTGATGGTTGTCGACGCGCGTTTCGACCTGCTTAAACCTGTGCGCAGCCAGATGGGCCTGGTGCTCATGGAATCCTACTGGATCACCGACCTGCCGCAGCGTGCCTGGCAAGGGGTGGCGGGGCAGTTCGGCAGCCGCAACGAGCTGATTGCCGAAAACGAGAAACTCAAGACCGAAGCCCTGCTGCTGCAGGGGCGCCTGCAGAAGCTGGCAGCCCTCACCGAGCAGAACGTGCGCCTGCGCGAGTTGCTCAACTCATCGGCACTGGTTAATGAAAAGGTTGAGGTGGCCGAACTGATCGGTGTCGACCCCAACCCGTTCACCCACCGTATCCTGATCAACAAGGGTGAGCGTGACGGCGTATTCCTGGGCCAGCCGGTACTCGATGCGCGTGGCCTGATGGGCCAGGTGGTCGAGTTGATGCCCTACACCTCACGGGTGCTGCTGCTCACTGATACCACCCACAGCATTCCGGTACAGGTCAACCGTAACGGCCTGCGCGCCATTGCCAGCGGTACCGGCAACCCCGAACGGCTGGAGCTGCGTCACGTGGCCGATACGGCAGACATCAAGGAAGGGGACTTGCTGGTCAGCTCCGGCATGGGCCAGCGTTTCCCGGCAGGCTACCCCGTTGCCACGGTCAACGAAGTGATCCACGACTCCGGCCAGCCGTTTGCCATCGTGCGCGCCATCCCCACTGCCGCGCTGAACCGCAGCCGCTACATGTTGCTGGTGTTCAGTGATCGCCGCACCCCGGAAGAGCGGGCCACCGATGCCGCCATCGCCCAGGAAGAGGCCGACCGCAAGGGGGCGCCGGCAGCCGGGCAGGGCACAGCCGCACCCGAGCAGGCTGCGCCGGCAGCGACCACGCCCGCCACACCGGCTGGCACCACGCCAGCCAAGCCCGCCACACCCGCAGCGCAACCTGCCACACCGGCAGCGGCCCCGGCGGCAACCGCTCAACCCAGGAGGCCGTGATGGCAGCGTCGCGCCGCAACAATGGCTGGTTCATCTGGCTGACCTTCGCCATCGGCCTGCTGCTCAGCGTGTCGCCCATGCCTCAGTTCATGGAAGTGTTCCGTCCCATGTGGCTGGCCTTGCTGGTGTCGTTCTGGACCCTCGCCGTGCCGCACAAAGTCGGCATGACCACGGCATTCGTGCTTGGCCTGGCCGAGGATGTGCTCTACGGCACCCTGCTTGGGCAAAACGCGCTTATTCTCACCCTGATCACCTTCCTCGTGCTGTCACTGCAACAGCGCTTGCGCATGTTCCCCATGTGGCAGCAGAGCCTGGTGATCCTGGTGGTGTTCGGTATCGCCCAGCTGGTTCAGCTGTGGCTCAGCGCGCTCACCGGTAACCGCCTGCCGACCCTGGCACTGGTCTGGTCGGCTGTGATCAGTGCACTGCTCTGGCCATGGATAAGCTTTGCCTTGCGCGACGTACGCCGACGCCTGCACATCAATTGACGGCCACGGTGCCACTGACAGGGAGATGTCCGATGACCCCGCTTTACCTGGCTTCTGGCTCACCCCGTCGGCGCGAACTGTTGGCTCAGATCGGCGTCGACTTTTCCGTTATCAGTGCCTCTGTCGACGAAACCCCGCTGCCGGATGAAGGCGTCTCCGAGTACGCCCTGCGCCTTGCCCGTGCGAAGGCGGCTGCCGGCCTGGCCGGGCTCAACGGCCCCGGTGTGGTGCTGGGTGCCGATACCGTGGTGTCGATTGGCGGCCAGATCCTTGGCAAGCCCCGTGACCGGGAACACGCGCTGGCCATGCTCGCGCAGCTGTCAGATGACCATCATCAGGTGATCACCGCCGTGGCCGTGACCGACGGCGCTCGCTGCCTGGACGTGTGCGTGGGTACCCATGTCTATTTCCGTGCCATCAGCCCAGAAGAAGCGCAGCGCTACTGGGCCACCGGTGAGCCCCATGACAAAGCCGGCGGCTACGCCATCCAGGGCCTGGGCGCAGTTTTTGTCAGGGAACTGATGGGCAGTTACTCGACCGTGGTCGGCCTGCCCCTGTTCGAAACTGCGCGCCTGCTGGATGCGTTTTCCATCGCGTGCTGGCAGCAACACGGCGTATCAGCGCCGCGCTAGCCAGCCACCCCACTGCGATCCATCATTACCGAACATCCTTGACGAGAACGTGCCATGAGTGAAGAGATCCTGATCAACATCACCCCGATGGAGTCACGCGTGGCGGTGGTGGAAAACGGGGTACTGCAGGAGGTGCACGTCGAGCGCACCCAGCGCCGTGGCATCGTCGGCAACATCTACAAGGGCAAGGTAGTACGGGTATTGCCGGGCATGCAGGCGGCTTTTGTCGATATAGGGCTGGAGCGGGCGGCGTTCATTCACGCATCGGAAATTTCCCAGCGCGAAGGCTCTGCGGTGGAAAACATCACGGCCCTTGTCCATGAAGGCCAGGCCTTGGTGGTTCAGGTCACCAAGGACCCGATCGGCACCAAGGGCGCGCGCCTGACCACCCAGCTTTCGATCCCCTCGCGCTACCTGGTGTACATGCCGCGCAGCAGCCATGTGGGCATTTCCCTGAAGATCGAGGACGAAGCCGAGCGCGAGCGCCTCAAGCGTGTGGTCAGTGACTGCATGGACAGCGAAAACATCAAGGACGCCGGTGGGTTCATCCTACGCACCGCCGCCGAAGGTGCCCGGGCCGAGGAAATCCTGCAGGACATCCGCTACCTGCGCAGGCTGTGGGAGCAAATCGGCGCGCAGATCAAAAGCTGCGGCGCCCCCATGGTCATCTACGAAGATCTGGGGTTGGCCCTGCGTACCCTGCGTGACCTGGTAAACCCCAAGATCGAGAAGATCCGCATCGATTCCCGGGAAACCTTCCAGAAAACCACGCAGTTCGTCGAAGAGCTGATGCCGGAGATCGCCGACCGCCTCGAACACTACCCGGGCGAGCGGCCGATTTTCGACCTGTATGGCGTGGAGGACGAAATCCAGCGTGCCCTGGAGCGCAAGGTGCCGTTGAAGTCTGGTGGCTACCTGGTGGTCGACCCGGCCGAAGCCATGACCACCATCGATGTGAACACCGGTGCCTTTGTCGGCCACCGCAACCTTGAAGAAACCATCTTCAAGACCAACCTGGAAGCCGCTACCGCCATCGCCCGGCAACTGCGCCTGCGCAACATCGGTGGCATCATCATCATCGACTTCATCGACATGGAAGATGAAGAGCACCAGCGCCAGGTGCTGCGCACCCTGGAAAAACAGCTGGAGCGTGACCACGCCAAGACCAACATCATCGGCATCACCGAACTGGGGCTGGTGCAGATGACCCGCAAGCGGACCCGCGAAAGCCTGGAGCAGGTGCTGTGTGAGCCGTGCCAGGCGTGCCAGGGCCGCGGCAAACTGAAAACCCCTGAAACCATCTGTTACGAAATCTTCCGTGAGATTCTGCGCGAGGCTCGCGCCTATCAGGCCGAGGGCTACCGCGTGCTGGCCAACCAGAAGGTGGTGGACCGTCTGCTGGATGAGGAATCCGGCAACGTCGCTGAACTGGAGGCCTTCATCGGTCGAACCATTCGCTTTCAGGTCGAGTCGATGTATTCGCAGGAGCAGTATGACGTGGTGCTGCTCTGAGGCCGCCTGACGCCCGCCGTGGCCTGGCAAAACCCATTCCACGGGCCATGCTGCATAGACGACCTGGAGGGCCTTGGCCATGGCGCGTGTAAGCCGCGTTCTTGTCGTCCTGACCCGCTGGGGGCTGGGCGTGTGCGCCCTGCTGGTGGTATTGCTGGCGCTGTACGCCAGCCTGGGGCGCGAACTGGTGCCCCTGGTGGCCGAGTACCGCGCCGACGTGCAGCGTAAAGCGGCCGAGGCGCTCGGGGTACCCGTGCACATCGGGGCCTTGGAGGGCCATTGGAGCAGGCTGGCCCCGGTGTTCAAAGTACGCGACCTGCAATTGGGCGAGGGCGCCACGGCCCTGCGCCTGGACGACGTTCGGGTCGTGCCGGATATCTGGGGCAGCCTGCTGGCCCGTGAAGTCAGGCTGTCACGCATTCAGCTCAGCGGCCTGCAACTGATTGCCCGTGAGGACGAGCAGGGCGGCTGGCAACTTGAGGGCCTGCCCAAGCAGGACGACGCGCCACTGGACCCGGCAAAACTGTTGCAGCGCCTTGGCCAGCTGGGGCGCCTTGATATCTTCGATAGCCAGGTGACCTTGCAGGCCTGGCAGCGCGACCCGCTGACCCTCACTTATATGAGTGCAGGTTTGCGTGCCGGCAGTGCTCGCCAGGTGCTGGAACTGCGGGCCACCCTGCCCGATGGGCAACCCATGGCACTGAACCTGCGCAGCCGCGCCTCCGCCGACGCCTGGCGCGATGCCCAGGTGCAAACCTACCTGAGCCTGCCGCAAAGCGACTGGGCGCGCTGGTTACCGCCCCGCCTGCTGGGCCAATGGCATGCCGACACGTTGCAGGCCGGTGGTGAGTTCTGGATAGACTGGCGCGACAGGGAGCTGCAGCAGGCAACAGTGCGGCTCAACGCGCCGCAATTGCAGGGCGCGCTCGAGGGCCGCAAGCCGGCGAAAGTGAACAACCTCGCCTTCAATGCCTGGTTCCAGCGCCAGGGCGACGGTTTTGATGTGGTGGTCGACTCGCTGGCCATGGACCTTGCCAAGCAACGCTGGGAGTCGCACCTGCAACTGCAGCAACGTGCAGGTCAAGCCCCGGCCGATGAAACCTGGCACCTGCAGGCAGACCGCCTCGACCTCACGCCCCTGACCCCGCTGATCCACGCGCTGGCGCCGTTGCCCTCACAGGCGATGGCCGTGGTTGATGGGTTGCAGGTGACCGGTGCGCTGCGCAATGTGCGCATGCAGGCAAAACCCAAGGCTGAAGGTGATCAGCGCCTGCAATTCGAAGCCAACCTGGAAAAGGTCGGCTTCAACGCCTACCACAACGCGCCTGCCGCCGGTAACGTCAGCGGCAGCATCAGTGGCGACCTGGGCCACGGCGAGCTGCGCCTGGACACCGACGCGTTCATGCTGCACTTGTACCCTATCTTCGCCAAGCCCTGGCACTACCAGAAGGCCAACGCGCGCCTCACCTGGGCCCTCGACAAGCAGGGGTTCACCCTCGTTGCCCCTTATCTCAAGGTGGTGGGCGATGAGGGCAAGATTGCCGGTGATTTCCTCATCCGCCTGTGGTTCGAAAAAGGCCGCGAGGATTACATGGACCTGCGTGTCGGCCTGACCGACGGCGACGGCCGCTACACTGCGAAATACTTGCCCGAGGTGCTGAGCCCGGCCCTCGACCAGTGGCTGCGCAGCGCCATCGTCAAGGGGGCAGTGGACGAAGGCTACTTCCAGTACCAGGGTTCGCTCAACCACGGTGCCGTGCCTGAGGCGCGCAGCATCAGCCTGTTCTTCAAGGTGCATGACGCTGCCCTGGACTTCCAGCCTGGCTGGCCACAGGTGCAGCAGGTGGCTGGTGATGTGTTCATCGAAGACAGCGGGGTGCGCATCCGGGCGCGGCAAGGCCTGTTGCTCAATACCAAGGTCAGCGACGTCAAGGTCGATATCCCCCACGTTGCAGAGGGCCGGGACAGCCACCTGTATCTGGACGGCAACTTCGATGGTCGCCTGGCCGACGGCCTCAGCATCCTCAAGGAAGCCCCCATCGGCACCAGCGACATCTTTGCCGGCTGGGACGGCGAGGGCCCGCTCAAGGGCAAGGTCAAGCTCGACATCCCCCTGGCGCATGGGCAGCGGCCAAACGTGCAGGTGGACTTCGCCACGCGCGATGCCCGGCTGAAGGTTGCGCCACCGACGTTGGAACTGAGCCGGCTCAAGGGTGATTTCAGCTTCGACTACGACAAGGGCCTGAGCGGCAAGGGCATCACCTTGCAGGCCTTCGGCAAGCCGGTGACGGCGCAAATTGCCGCAGAAGGCCAGCCGGGGCAGATGCAGACGCGCATCAGCGCTAGCGGCCAGGTGTCGCTCAAGACGTTGACCCAATGGCTGCAGTTCGATCAGGCCCTGCCGGCATCCGGCGACCTGCCATACGACCTGCAGTTGAGCCTGGGCAGCCGGGAAAACCTGCTCACCGTCAATTCCACCCTCAAAGGGCTGTCAATCGACTTGCCTGCACCTTTCGGTAAAGCCGCAGGTGATAGCCGCGCCAGCCGCTTCAGCCTGACCCTACAGGGCCCGCAGCGGCGTATCGATGCCGCCTACACCGACCTTGCCCAGCTGGCCTACACCGCGCCAGCCGACAAGCTGACCCAAGGCGGCGGTGAATTGCTGCTTGGCCCGGGCCAGCCTCAGCCTCCCGCAGGCCAGGGGCTGCGGGTGCGGGGCCGGCTGGAGGCCCTCGACCTGGCGCCCTGGCAGGCGCAGGCCGAAAAGCTGGGTGGCAGCGACCCTGGTGGCAGTGCCAAGCAACTGCTGCAGAGCGTGGACCTGACCATTGGCCAGCTCAAGGCGTTTGGCACGCAGCTTAACCAGGCCGTGGTGCGCCTGGCCCGCAGTGGCCCGGCCTGGGCGCTGCGCCTGGACAGCCGCGAAGTGATTGGGGACGCCCGCCTGCCTGACGCCAAGGGCGCGCCCATGACGGTGCACCTGCAAACGCTTCGCCTGCCGGCCAGCGATGCCGGGCAGGCCCAGGCCGAAGAGGGTGCCGACCCGCTGGCGTCATTCGACCCGCGCAAAGTGCCACCGCTGGACCTGCGCATCGATAAGCTGTACCGCGGGGATGAACTGTACGGCAGCGCCGCCATCAAGCTGCGGCCAACCACGCGCGGCGTCGCTGCCAGCGACCTGGACCTGGACCTCAAGGGCCTGCGCATCAATGGCGGCGGCGGCTGGGAGGGTGGCGTCGGCAGCGCCAGTAGCTGGTACAAGGGGCGGTTGCAGGGCAAGAACCTGGCCGATGTGCTCACTGCCTGGGGCTTTGCCCCGACCGTGAGCAGCCGCGATTTCCGCCTGGATGTGGACGGCCGTTGGCCGGGATCGCCGGCTGCGATCAGCCTCAAGCGCTTCTCGGGGAGCCTGGACGCAGCGCTGCGGTCCGGCCAGTTCGTCGAAGTGGACGGTGGTGCCCAGGCATTGCGGGTGTTCGGCCTGCTCAACTTCAACTCCATTGGGCGGCGTCTGCGCCTGGACTTCTCTGACCTGTTCGACAAGGGCCTGGCCTACGACCGGCTAAAAGGCTTGCTGGTGGCGAGCAACGGCGTATACGTGACGCGTACGCCGATCTCGGTCACCGGGCCTTCAAGCGATTTCGAGCTCGATGGCACGCTGGACATGGTGCGCGACACGGTCGCGGCGAACCTGCAGGTTAGCCTCCCGGTCACCAACAACCTGCCACTGGCGGCGCTGATCGTGGGTGCCCCGGCAGTGGGGGGCGCGCTGTTCCTAGTCGATCGGCTGATTGGTGACCGCGTCTCACGCATCGCCAGTGTGCACTACCGGGTAGAAGGCCCGTGGAAAGAGCCTAGAATCACCTTTGTGAAACCTTTCGAGAAGTCCCGCTAGGAGTGCCCATGAAGGCTGCGGTCATCCAGATGGTCAGCCAGGACGGCGTACTGGAAAACCTGGCGCGTGCCAGTGCCCTGCTGGAGCAGGCAGCAGCAGGCGGCGCACGCTTGGCCGTGCTGCCGGAAAACTTCGCCGCCATGGGCCGCAAGGACGCCGCCGCCATTGGTCGCGCCGAAGCGCTGGGGCAGGGGCCGATACTGCCATGGTTGAAACGCGTCGCCCGCGACCTCAGGTTATGGGTAGTGGCAGGTACATTGCCATTGCCGCCTGCAGGTCAGCCGAATGCCAAGGCGCATGCCTGCTCGCTGCTCATCGATGAGCACGGCGAGCAGGTGGCACGTTACGACAAGCTGCACCTGTTCGACGTGGATGTGGCCGATAACCGTGGCCGCTACCGCGAGTCTGATGACTACGCCCACGGCGCGCAGGTGGTGGTGGCAGATACGCCGGCAGGGCGTGTGGGGTTGAGCGTGTGCTACGACCTGCGCTTCCCCGAGCTGTACAGCGAATTGCGGGCGGCGGGTGCCGAACTGATTACAGCACCTGCCGCCTTCACTGCTGTGACGGGCGCGGCACACTGGGACGTGCTGGTGCGTGCCCGGGCCATCGAAACCCAGTGCTATGTACTGGCGGCGGCGCAGGGCGGTACACACCCTGGCGAGCGCCACACTTACGGCCATGCAGCGATCGTGGACCCGTGGGGGCGGGTCGTTGCACAACAGGCGCAAGGCGAAGCGGTACTGCTTGCCGAGCGCGACAGCCAACAACAGGCGTCCATCCGGGCGCGCATGCCGGTGATCGAACACCGGCGCTTTTTTTCGCAGGGCGCGTTGCGGCCTGCGCACACCTCGGAGTGACTATGAGCCAGATGTTATCCACCGTCAGCGAACAGCTCCTGACCCCAGGCGGCCTGACCCTGGACAGCCTGCAGAGCGTGCTGGGTGAATTGGCCGGCCCCGGTATCGATGCGGCCGATCTGTATTTCCAGGGCCAGGTATCCGAAACCTGGGCGCTGGAAGACGGCATCGTCAAGGAAGGCAGCTTCAACCTCGATCAGGGCGTCGGCGTACGCGCCCAGGCCGGTGAAAAAACCGGCTTTGCCTACAGTAACGCGATCAACCTGGAGGCGCTGACCTCCGCTGCCCGTGCCGCGCGTTCAATTTCCCGCGCCGGGCAGAACGGCAGCGTGCAGGCCTTCCGCACACAGCAGGTGCCAGCGCTGTATACGGCGGACAGCCCGCTGGACGTGCTCAGCCGTGCCGAAAAGGTCGAGCTGCTCAAGCGTGTCGATGTGGCTACCCGCGCACTGGACCCGCGTATTCAGCAGGTCAGCGTGAGCATGGCCGGGGTCTGGGAACGCATCCTTGTTGCGGCAGCCGATGGCAGCCTGGCTGCAGACGTGCGCCCGCTGGTGCGCTTCAACGTCAGCGTCATCGTCGAGCAGAATGGCCGCCGCGAGCGGGGCGGGCAGGGCGGTGGCGGGCGTACCGACTACCGCTTCTTCACCGAAGAGCGGGTGATGGGCTATGCCCGCGAGGCCCTGCGGCAGGCGCTGGTAAACCTGGAGGCCATACCGGCGCCGGCAGGTACCCTGCCGGTGGTACTGGGCTCTGGCTGGTCCGGTGTGCTGCTGCACGAGGCTGTGGGCCACGGCCTGGAAGGTGACTTCAACCGCAAGGGCAGTTCGGCGTTCAGTGGCCGCATCGGTCAGAAGGTGGCCTCCAGCCTGTGCACCATCGTCGACGACGGCACCCTGGAAGGGCGGCGCGGTTCGCTGAGCGTGGACGACGAAGGGACCCCGACCGAATGCACCACCCTGATCGAGAACGGGGTGCTGAAGGGCTACATGCAGGACAAGCTCAACGCGCGCCTGATGGGCATGGCGGTGACGGGCAACGGGCGCCGTGAGTCCTACGCCCACCTGCCGATGCCGCGCATGACCAACACCTACATGCGCGCAGGCGAGAGCGACCCGCAGGAAATCATCGCGTCGGTGAAAAAAGGCATCTACTGCGCCAACCTCGGTGGTGGGCAGGTCGATATCACCAGCGGCAAGTTTGTGTTTTCAACCAGTGAGGCTTACCTGATCGAAGACGGCAAGATCACCGCACCGGTAAAGGGCGCTACCCTGATCGGCAATGGCCCGGAAGCCATGAGCCGGGTGTCGATGGTCGGCAACGACCTGGCCCTGGACAGTGGCGTAGGCACCTGCGGCAAGGATGGGCAGTCGGTGCCGGTGGGTGTGGGCCAGCCAACCTTGAAGCTGGACGCAATCACCGTCGGTGGTACCGGCGCGTGAATACGCCCGCAGGCTGCCGGCCGCGGGCGGCCGCTGGCACCCAGGCTGGTGCAGCGGCCGCCTGGAGGGTCAGCACAAGCCGCGCTGCAGCTCGTCGAGGTCGCGGATGTACTTGAATACCTTGCGCGATGCAGCCGGTGGTTTGTTACGTGCCTTCTCGTGCTGGGCGTGGCGCACCAGGGAGCGCAGCTGCTGGCGGTCGGTATCAGGGTATTCGTTGACGAAGCGCTCAAGGTCTTCGTCATTGCCATCGATCAACCGGTCGCGCCAGCGCTCAAGGCCGTGGAAGCGTTCGTTGTACTGGCGCGTGGAGCTGTCCATCTGTTCAAGCAGTGCCTGGATGGCATCCAGGTCCTGTACCCGCATCAACTTGCCGACGAACGACATATGCCGTTTGCGGGCGCCGTGAGCGGTGTGTTTGCTGGCCTCGGCCAGGGCCTTGCGCAGCTCGTCGGTGAGCGGCAGGCGGGCCAGCGTGTCGGCCTTGAGGGTTGTGAGGCGTTCGCCAAGTTCGACCAGCGCGTGCAGTTCACGCTTGATCTGGGTTTTGCTTTTTTCGCCGTCGAAGGCGTCGTCGTTTGAATCAACCATGGGGGCAGTCCGCTTGGGTATTTATGAAAAGTCGCCACGTAGGCACTTTTCGTACAAGGCCTGAAAATTGCCGCCATGATAACCACCCGGGGGCCGCTTGTCCGGCCCGGTCGTAGATTGACCCCCCGGTGAATGCAGAATTTGAGTGGAGATCACCATGAGTGCAGTCCAGAGCGTAGGTCCGAAAGACCTGCCAGCATTGCAGGAGCAGGTTGAGGCGATAATCGCCGAGGCACGCCGCCAGGGCGCCAGCGCTTGCGAAGTGGCGGTGTCGCTGGAGCAGGGCCTGTCCACCACGGTACGCCAGCGGGAAGTTGAAACCGTCGAGTTCAACCGCGATCAGGGCTTTGGCATCACCTTGTATGTGGGCCAGCGCAAGGGTTCGGCCAGCACATCGGCCAGCGGCCCCGACGCGATCAGGGAAACCGTAGCGGCGGCCCTGGCCATTGCCAAACATACCTCCGAGGACGCGTGTTCGGGCCTGGCAGACGCCGCATTGATGGCGCGCGACATTCCAGACCTGGACCTCTACCATGACTGGAACCTGGAGCCCGAGCGGGCCATCGAGATGGCTCTTGCCTGTGAGGCGGCCGCGTTCGATGCCGACCCCCGTATCCTCAATGCCGACGGCACCACCCTCAATACTCACCAGGGCTGCCGTGTGTACGGCAACAGCCATGGCTTCGTCGGCAGTTATGCCTCCACCCGGCATAGCCTGAGCTGCGTGATGATCGCTGAAGGCGATGGCCAGATGCAGCGTGACTACTGGTACGACGTCAACCGTCAAGGCAACCTGCTGGCAGACCCGCGCAGCATTGGCGTGCGCGCTGCCCAGCGTGCGGCCAGCCGCCTGGGCGCGCGCCCGGTGCCCACCTGCGAGGTGCCGGTGCTGTTCTCGGCAGAGTTGGCGGGCGGGCTGTTCGGCAGCTTCCTGGCAGCTGTTTCAGGCGGCAACCTGTACCGCAAGTCGTCCTTCCTCGAAGGGGCGCTGGGCCAGCGCCTGTTTCCGTCCTGGCTGACCCTGGATGAGCGCCCGCACATTCCCCGGGCATTGGGCAGTGCCGCATTCGATGGCGACGGCCTGGCCACGTATGCCAAGCCATTCGTCGACAAAGGCGAGCTGGTGTCCTACCTGCTGGGCACCTATTCCGGCCGCAAGCTGGGGCTGCCGAGCACCGCCAACTCGGGTGGCGTGCACAACCTGTTCGTTACCCATGGTGAAGAAGACCAGGCGGCCCTGATCCGGCGCATGGGGCGTGGCTTGCTGGTAACCGAGCTGATGGGACATGGCCTGAACATGGTAACCGGCGATTACTCCCGCGGTGCTGCAGGCTTCTGGGTTGAAAATGGCGAAATCCAGCACGCTGTGCAAGAAGTGACCATTGCCGGCAACATGAGGGACATGTTCCAGCAAATTGTCGCCATCGGCAGCGATCTCGAGACACGCAGCAATATTCATACAGGCTCGGTGTTGATCGAGCAGATGACGGTAGCGGGCAGTTAACGGCCCCTCGTTTTGTTGGGGCCGCTGTGCGGCCCTTTGTGCTGCAAATCACCAAACCGGCCAAGCGCCGGTTTTTTTTAATCCCACACCCCGCTTGAATTGATTCTATTTATCAATTAATAATGAATATCATTATCCAGTCACCCGGCGATGATGTTCATGAATACCGTCCTACGCGAACTCCCCTACCTGGAAAACTGGCGCTGGTTGAGCCGTCGCATCCGTTGCGCGCTTGAAGCCGATGAGCCGCGCCTGATCGAGCACTACCTTGCCGAGGGCCGCTACCTGGTGTGTTGCACCGAGACCTCGCCATGGACGGTGGCGCTGACTTCCTTCCGCCTGCTGCTCGATACCGCCTGTGACCGCATGCTGCCCTGGCACTGGCGATGCCTGTGCCTGGACCAGGCATGGCGCCCGTTGCTGGACCTGCGCAACCTCGACCGCCAGGAGCAGAACCAGCGCTGGCAACCCTATGCCCTGCAACTGGCTAATTGCCGCCTGTTGCCGTCGATTTCTCCTGAAGAACTGATGCAAGGACTTGATGATGAGTGATACCCGAATCGAGCGCGACAGCATGGGCGAACTGCAGGTGCCTGCCCAGGCCCTGTACGGTGCCCAGACCCAGCGCGCGGTCGACAACTTTCCGGTCAGCGGGCAACGTATGCCGGTGCAGTTCATTCGTGCCCTGCTGCTGGCCAAGGCCGCTGCCGCCAAGGCCAACATCGAGCTGGAGCAACTGCCTGCCGCCCAGGGGCAAGCCATCGTCAAGGCGGTCGAGCAATTGCTGGCCGAAGGCTTCATCGGGCATTTTCCGGTCGATGTGTTCCAGACCGGGTCCGGCACCAGTTCCAACATGAATGCCAACGAGGTGATCGCCACCTTGGCCACTCGCGTGCTGGGCGAAGTGGTCAACCCCAACGATCACGTGAACTGTGGCCAGAGCAGCAATGACATCATCCCCACTACCATCCACGTCAGCGCGGCGTTGGCCTTGCATGAGCAGCTGTTGCCGGCCTTGAGCCACCTGGTGCAGGTGATCGAGCACAAGTCCCAGCAGGTGCATCAGTTCGTGAAGACTGGCCGTACCCACCTGATGGACGCCATGCCCGTGCGCATGAGCCAGGTACTCGATGGCTGGGCCGCCCAGGTCGATGCTGCCAAGGCGCATATCGAGGCCACCTTGCCGAGCCTGCAGGCCCTGGCCCAGGGCGGGACGGCGGTGGGTACCGGGATCAACGCCCACCCGCGCTTCGCCGCCAGCTTTGCCCAGCAGCTCAGCACGCTGACCGGCGTGGCGTTCACCCCTGGGCAGAACCTGTTTGCCCTCATCGGCTCCCAGGACACTGCGGTGGCTTTGTCCGGTCAGCTCAAGACCACTGCCGTGGCATTGATGAAGATTGCCAACGACCTGCGCTGGATGAACTCCGGGCCCCTGGCCGGGTTGGGCGAAATCGAACTGCAGGGGTTACAGCCCGGCTCTTCGATCATGCCTGGCAAGGTCAACCCGGTCATTCCCGAGGCCACGGCCATGGTGGCGGCGCAAGTCATCGGCAATGACGCCACCATCGCCGTGGCCGGGCAGTCCGGCAACTTCGAGTTGAACGTGATGCTGCCCGTCATCGCACGCAACCTGCTGGAGAGCATCGAGCTGATGGCCAATGTCAGCAGGCTGCTCGCGGACAAGGCCATTGCCACCTTCAAGGTCAACGAGGACAAGCTCAAGGAAGCGCTGGCGCGCAACCCGATTCTGGTGACCGCGCTCAACCCGATCATTGGCTACCTCAAGGCTGCCGAAATTGCCAAAACCGCCTACAAGCAGGGGCGCCCCATCATCGACGTCGCGCTGGAGCACACAGACCTGTCCCGCGATCAGCTGCAGGCGTTGCTCGACCCGGAAAAACTCACCGCTGGCGGCATCTGACTCGCGTCACCGCCTGGAGGCCCGTCATGCAGCACTGGAAACGCACCACGCAAGCCGCCAACCGGCTGTTCGAGCAAGGACAGCTGGTCGATGCCCGTGAACATTACCTACAAGCCCTGGCCCTGGCCCAGGTGCTGTTCGAGCGCTGGCATGACGCCGACGAGGCAGTAGCCGCCTTGGTCGTTGCGCACCACAACCTGGCCGACCTGCACCTGCGGCTGAACCAGCCGCAGGAGAGTGCTGATTCCACCAGCGGCTGCTGCAGGCCTGCCAGGACCTGCGCCTGCCCCAGGCACTGCGCGACGCCGCGCTGCGTCACAGTTCGCGCACCTACAGCGAATTGCTCAGTTTCATTGCCGAGTATGGGCAATACCCCCGCACCGAACGTTTGCTCAATCGCCACAGCACTCCGGCCAGCACACGGGTGCCGGATGCAACGCCCAATAACCAGACCTACGGAATCCACTGACATGCCGCATACCTTGCCTGCACTGCCCTACGCCTACGCCGCGCTGGAACCGCACATCGACACGCAGACCATGGAAATTCACCACACCAAGCACCACCAGACCTACGTCAACGGCCTTAACACCGCCGTCGAGGGAACGCAGTGGGCAGAGTGGCCGGTGGAGAAACTGGTGGCAGCGGTAGCGAGCTTGCCCGAAAACCTGCGCGGCGCGGTGACCAACCATGGCGGCGGCCACGCCAACCACAGCCTGTTCTGGACTGTGATGTCGCCACAGGGCGGCGGTGAACCTGAAGGCGAGCTGGCCCAGGCGATCACTGCACAGCTGGGCGGGTTCGAGGCGTTCAAGGACGCCTTTACCAAGGCCGCCTTGACGCGCTTCGGCAGCGGGTGGGCGTGGCTCAGCGTGACCCCGCAGAAAACACTGCTTGTCGAAAGCAGCGGCAACCAGGACAGCCCGTTGATGCACGGCAACACACCCATCCTCGGGCTGGACGTCTGGGAGCACGCGTACTACCTGAAGTACCAGAACCGCCGCCCTGAATACATCGGGGCGTTCTACAACGTCATCGACTGGGCGCAAGTGGAGCGCCGTTACCACGCCGCCATTCAGTGAGTCGCATCGGTATGCCCTCCCAGGTGATGTCGGTTAACAGTGTGCGGTTGTTCAGGTTGGCGCTTGGCACCCTGTTGATGCTGGCTGGCACTGCATTGCTGGTGGCTCGCGGCCTGGCCTGGCTAGACCTCGAGCCGCGCATGTTGCGTGCCCTGCAGGGTGGTGCGCTGTGTGCGCTGGGTACGGCGCTGGGGGCTGTACCGGTGTTGGTCATCCGCAACATGCCGGTGGCGTTGGCCGATACCCTGCTGGGTTTTGGCGCCGGGGTCATGCTCGCCGCCACGGCCTTTTCGCTGATCGTGCCAGGGCTCGAGGCCGCGCAAGCCATCGGGTTCAGCGCGTGGGGCGCCGGCGGCTTGATCAGTGCCGGCCTGTTGGGCGGTGCACTGTGCCTGTTCCTGATAGACCTCAGAATCTCCAGTGCTTCGCCCCAGGCGCTCGTGGCGTCCCAGGGGCAGCCCGTGATTGCAGCGCGCATCTGGTTGTTCGTATTCGCGATCATTGCCCACAACATTCCCGAGGGCATGGCCATTGGCGTATCAGCTGGGGGTGGCATGGCCGATGCCGACAGCCTGGCCATGGGCATTGCCCTGCAGGACGTGCCCGAAGGCCTGGTTATCGCGTTGGTGCTGGCTGGTGCAGGGATGCCACGCTTCAAGGCGTTTCTCATCGGTGCTGCATCCGGGCTGGTGGAGCCGGTGGCCGCGGTGATCTGCGCCTGGCTGGTGAACGTGGCGGAACTGCTCTTGCCGCTGGGGCTCGCGTGCGCTGCAGGTGCGATGCTGTTGGTCGTCACGCAGGAGATCATCCCGGAGTCACGCAGCAATGGTCATCATCGCCTGGCCAGCCTGGGGCTGTGTACGGGCTTCTGCCTGATGATGGTGATGGACACTGCGATGTCCTGACCACACCTTGTCGCCGAAGGATCGGCGACAAGGTTGCGGCGGCCCCGCCGATTTACTCGCCTTCGTCGAAGAAGTTCTCGATCAGCGCTACCAGGGCGTCCATGGCTTGCTGGTCCTGCTCGCCTTCGGTGTGCAGGTGCACCTGTGTGCCCTTGCCGGCCGCCAGCATCATCACGGCCATGATGCTCTTGCCGTCTACCAGCTTGTCCGGCGCCCGGCCAACCTTGACTTGGCAGGGGAAGCGGCCAGCAACACCGACGAACTTGGCTGCCGCCCGGGCATGCAGCCCCAGCTTGTTGATGATGGTGATTTCACGGGCGGGCATGGCGTGGCGGATCCTTGGGCTAGAGGTCGCGGTGACGGACCTGAACGTTTTTCAGGGTTTGCTGCAGCAACTGGCCAAGACGTTCGGTGATGTATACCGAACGGTGGTGGCCACCGGTGCAGCCGATGGCAATGGTAACGTAGGCCCGGTTGCTGGCGGCGAAGCGGGGTAGCCACTTGAGCAGGTAGCTGGAGATGTCGTTGAACATCTCCTGCACATCGGGTTGCGCAGTAAGGTAATCGATCACCGGCTGCTCCAGCCCGGAGTGCTCCCGCAGCTCAGGTTTCCAGTACGGGTTGGGCAGGCAGCGCACGTCGAATACCAAGTCGGCATCAACCGGCATGCCACGCTTGAAGCCAAACGACTCGACCAAAAACGCCGTACCCGGTTCGGGGGTGTCCAGCAGGCGCAGCTTGATCGAATCCCGCAGTTGGTACAGGTTCAAACGTGTGGTATCGATCTTGAGGTCGGCCAGGTCGGCGATGGGGCCCAGCAATTCGCGCTCCACACGTATGGCTTCTGCCAGCGAGCGGTCGGCGTTGGTCAGCGGGTGGCGGCGACGGGTTTCGGAAAAACGCTTGAGCAGCGTGTCCTCATCGGCGTCCAGGTACAACACATCGCACTTGATGTGCCGGGCCCGGGCCTCCTCGAGCAGTTCGGGGAAGCGCGACAGGTGGCTGGGCAGGTTGCGCGCGTCAATCGAAACGGCCACCTTGGGTTGCGGCAGTTCGGTGTTCAACAGGGCGGTTTCTGCCAGTTGCGGCAACAACCTGGCGGGCAGGTTGTCGATGCAGTAGAAACCGTTGTCTTCCAGGACATCGAGGGCGGTGCTCTTGCCGGAGCCAGACCGGCCGCTGACGATGATCAGGCGCATGTTCAGTGCTCGTTCTGTACGTCCAGGACAACCTGGAACAGGGCCTCACTGCTGGGGGCCGCACGCAGGCGCTCGCGAACCTCTTTGCGATCGAGCATGCTGGCAATCTGGCGCAGCAGCTCCAGGTGAGCATCGGTGGCGGCCGCGGGTACCAGCAACACGAACAGCAGGTCCACGGGGGCGCCGTCGATGGCGTCGTAATCGATAGGGGCTTCGAGGTGCAGCAAGGCACTGACCGGGGTTGTGCAGCCTTCGAGCCGGCAATGGGGAATGGCAATGCCATTACCGAAACCGGTGGAGCCGAGCTTTTCCCGAGCGATCAGTTTTTCGAAGACAGTTTGCCCGTCCAGTTCTGGCACTTCTTTGGCAATCAGCTCGGCGACCTTTTCAAGGGCGCGTTTCTTGCTGCCGCCCGGCGCGTTCGCGAGGGAACGGCCGGGGGTCAGGATGGTTTCAAGTCGGATCATGGATGAGGGGGATCAGCGGGCAGCCGCACCTTGCAGCAGGCTTTGCTGTTTTTCCTTGTGTTTTTTCAGTTGACGGTCGAGCTTGTCGGCCAAGGCGTCGATCGCTGCATACATGTCTTCGTGTTCGGCATTCGCTACCACTTCACCGCCGGGAATCTGCAAGGTCGCCTCGACCTTTTGCTGCAGCTTCTCGACCTTCATGATGACCTGCACGTTGGTGATCTTGTCGAAGTGACTCTCCACGCGGGCGAGCTTTTCAAGCACATAATCGCGCAGTGGCTGGGTGACTTCTACATGCTGTCCACTGATATTGACTTGCATACAGCTTCTCCTTTTGTTGCCCGTGCATAAAGAGGCAGGTGTTGCACCTGCCACACAAACGCTGTGGCGCATCTCAGGGTTACATCAGTCGCTTGCGCTCGCTCGACGGTGCAATGCCGAGGGACTCGCGGTACTTGGCGACGGTACGACGGGCTACCTGGATGCCTTGTGCCTCCAGTAAACCAGCGATCTTGCTGTCGCTCAATGGCTTTTTCTGATTTTCCGCGGCAACCAGTTTCTTGATGATCGCGCGGATCGCCGTGGACGAGCATTCGCCGCCTTCTGCAGTGCTCACATGGCTGGAGAAAAAGTATTTCAGTTCGTAGATGCCGCGCGGGGTGTGCATGTACTTTTGCGTGGTAACCCGGGAAATGGTCGACTCGTGCATGCCTACCGCTTCGGCAATGTCATGCAGTACCAGGGGTTTCATGGCCTCGTCACCGTGGTCGAGGAAGCCGCGCTGGTGTTCGACGATCTGGGTGGCCACTTTCATCAGGGTTTCGTTGCGGCTCTGCAGGCTCTTGATGAACCAACGCGCCTCCTGCAACTGGTTGCGCATGAAGGTGTTGTCGGCGCTGGTGTCGGCACGGCGTACAAAGCCTGCGTACTGCGCGTTCACGCGTAGGCGCGGGATGGCTTCCTGGTTCAGTTCCACCAGCCAGCGCTCGCTGTCCTTGCGCACGATCACGTCGGGCACCACGTATTCGGGCTCGCTGGACTCGATCTGCGAGCCGGGGCGGGGGTTGAGGCTCTGCACCAGCTCGATCACCTGGCGCAGTTCGTCTTCCTTGAGCTTCATGCGGCGCATCAGCTGGCTGTAGTCGCGGCTACCCAGCAGGTCGATGAAGTCGCTGACCAGGCGCATGGCTTCGGCCATCCACGGGGTACTGCCAGGCAGCTGGCGCAGTTGCAGCAGCAGGCATTCGCCCAGGGTGCGGGCGCCTACCCCAGCGGGCTCGAACTGCTGGACACGGTGCAGCACCGCTTCGACTTCATCCAGTTCGATGTCCAGTTCGGGGTCGAAACCTGCACAGATTTCCTCAAGGGTGTCTTCCAGGTAGCCCTGGCCGTTGATGCTGTCGATCAAGGTGACCGCGATGAGGCGGTCGGTGTCGGACATGGGCGCCAGGTTCAACTGCCACAACAGGTGGCTTTGCAGGCTCTCGCCCGCGGACGTGCGGGTGGTGAAATCCCATTCGTCATCATCGTTGCTGGGCAGGCTGCTGGCGCTGGTTTGGTAGATGTCTTCCCACGCGGTATCCACGGGAAGCTCGTTGGGGATGCGCTCGCTCCACTCACCGTCTTCCATGTTTTCGGTGCTGACGGTGGTTTCCTGGAAGCTGTTGTCCTGCGTTTCGGCGGCCGGCTTGTTTTCGGCGTTGTCGGCCATCGGGTCGTTGTTGTCGAAGTCGTCGCCGTCTTCCTGGCGTTCGAGCATCGGGTTCGACTCCAGGGCTTCCTGGATTTCCTGCTGCAGGTCCAGGGTGGAAAGCTGGAGCAGGCGGATGGCCTGTTGCAACTGCGGTGTCATCGTCAGTTGCTGGCCCATTTTTAGGACGAGCGATGGTTTCATGGCAGGGGCTTGGTACCTTGTTCGCCGGCGCGCATGCGCCATCCACTACACGAGGGCGCCGGGGCGCCAAATCAAGCAAGTTTTATGCCTTAAATTGTAGCGTTTGCCTAGAGCACTGTAACAACTTGACCCGCAATAGATAGGCTTTTTTGCCGTGCCCCAGGCCCGCCCCGGGATCAGAGGCGGAACTCGTGGCCCAGGTACACCTCTTTGACCAGATCGTTGGCCAGGATCGTTTCTGCATCCCCTTCGGCGATCAGGCGGCCATCGTTGACGATATAGGCGGTTTCGCAGATATCCAGGGTTTCACGCACGTTGTGATCGGTGATCAGCACGCCGATACCCTTGGCCTTGAGGTGGTGAATGATCTGCTTGATGTCGCCTACCGAAATCGGGTCGACGCCGGCGAAGGGTTCGTCCAGCAAGATGAACTTGGGCGCGGTGGCCAGTGCGCGGGCAATTTCGACGCGTCGACGCTCACCACCGGACAGGCTCATGCCCAGGTTGTCGCGGATGTGGCTGATGTGAAATTCCTGCAACAGGCTTTCCAGCTCCTGGCGACGGCCTTCGCGGTCGAGGTCCTTGCGGGTTTCCAGGATGGCCTTGATGTTGTCTGCCACGGACAGCTTGCGGAAGATTGACGCTTCCTGCGGCAGGTAGCCGATACCCGCGCGGGCGCGCCCGTGCATGGGCTGGTGGCTGACATCGAGGTTGTCGATCAGCACACGGCCCTGTTCGGCCTGGACCAGCCCGACAATCATGTAGAAGCAGGTGGTCTTGCCGGCGCCGTTGGGGCCGAGCAGGCCCACGATCTGGCCGCTGTCGATGGACAGGCTGACGTCACGTACCACCTGCCGGCCCTTGTAGCTCTTGGCCAGGTGCTGGGCTTTGAGGGTTGCCATTTACTCGGCCTTCTTCTTGGGCTGGATCACCATGTCGATGCGCTGACGCGGTGTGGTCACATTGCCGCCACGACCTGCGGTGGCAACCTGGGTCTGGGTGTTGTAGACGATCTTCTCGCCTTCGGTGGTGTTGCCTTCGTTTTCGACCTTGGCGCGGTCGGTGAGCACTACCAGGTCCTTTTGCGACTGATACTGGATGGTCACGCCCCAGCCTTTCATCTTGTCGGCTTTGGCGGCGCTCTGCTGCTGCTCGAAGTAGGCCAGGTTGCCCACCGAGGTCACCACGTCGATATCGCCAGAAGCGGTACGGGTGATGGTCACGGTATTGCCTTTGATCATCATCGAACCCTGGGTGATGATGACGTCGCCGGTATAGGTGGCCACGCCTTTCTTGTCGTCCAGGTGAGCGTTGTCGGCCTGGATGCGAATGGGCTGATCACGGTCGTTTGGCAGGGCGAGGGCGCTCGCGCTTCCCAGTGCTGCGCTCAGGCTGAGCAAAAGGGGGAGGGTTTTAACGAGCCTCATACTGTCCTCTTACGTTAGAGAGCAGGTCCATCCTGCCTTCTTTCAAATACGCTTTCATACCTTTGCCCGTAGTCGTGCCACCGGCGCCGTCGATTCTAACGGCTTGCTCGGTCTGCGCATATTCCTTCTGCGGGAACACGGTCATGCGCGAGCTGGTAATGATGGTTTCACGCTTCTTTTCGTCCGTGCGGGCGATCCGCACGTTGTCGATCAGTTCGACCTCGCTGCCGTCAGGGTTGACCTCGGCGCGCACGCTCTGTACATGCCACGGGTACTCCGTACCGCGATACATGTGCAAGTCCGGAGTGGTCAGCAGTGTGACTTCGCTGGCCTTCAGGTGTTCGACCTTGTCGGCGGTCATTTCGTACTGCAGCTTGCCGTCTGGCAAGAACTGCACGCTGTGGGCATTGATGGCGTAGTAGTCGATGGCGCTTTCGTCCACCTGCGCCGCGGGCTGCTCCAGGAAGCTCTCGGGGCTGACGTTCCAGTAGCCGACGGCTACCAGCAGGGCGGCGATGGCCCCGAGCAGCACGATGTTTCTGGCTTTCTTGCTGAACATGGGCAACCTTACAGATAGTTGGCGTTGGCAGCGTCCAGGGTGCCCTGGGCCTGCATGATGAGTTCGCAGAATTCGCGGGCGGCACCCTCGCCACCCCGTGCCTGCGTGACGCCATGGGCGTGCTGGCGCACAAACGGTGCCGCGCTGGCTACCGCCATGCCCAGTGCCACCCGGCGGATAACCGGCAAGTCGGGCAGGTCATCGCCCAGGTAGGCCACTTGATCATAGCTCAGGCCCAGCTCGGCGAGCAGGCCGTCAAGCACGACCAGTTTGTCTTCGCGCCCTTGAAACAGATGCGGGATGCCGAGGTTCTTCGCCCGCCGCTCGACGACCGGTGTCTTGCGCCCGCTGATGATGGCGGTGGTCACGCCAGAGGCCATGAGCATTTTTATGCCCTGGCCATCCAGTGTATTGAAGCTCTTGAACTCGCTCCCGTCTTCGAGGAAATACAGGCGCCCGTCGGTGAGTACGCCGTCCACGTCGAACACGGCCAGCTTGACGCCTTTGCCCCGTTGCATGAGGTCCTGGTGCATTGCATCGCTCCTTTACAGTACGCCGGCACGCAGCAGGTCGTGCATGTTCAGGGCGCCGGTAGGGCGGTCCTGCCCGTCTACGACCACCAGGGCGCCCACCTTGTTGTCTTCCATGATCTTCAGCGCCTCGGCCGCCAGCATCTCGGCACGGGCGGTTTTGCCGTGCACGGTCATGACGTCTTCGATCAGGGTGGTATGCACGTCGATGTTGCGGTCCAGGCTGCGGCGCAGGTCACCGTCGGTGAACACCCCGGCCAGCGTGCCATCGGTTTCGACGATGACGGTCATGCCCAAACCTTTGCGGGACATTTCAAGGAGTGCTTCCTTGAGCAGGGTGCCGCGGGCGACCTGCGGCAGTTCGTCGCCCGCGTGCATCACGTTCTCGACCTTGAGCAGCAAGCGCCGGCCCAGGGCGCCGCCTGGGTGGGAGAAGGCGAAGTCTTCAGCAGTGAAGCCACGGGCTTCGAGCAGGGCGATGGCCAGGGCGTCGCCCAGCACCAGCGATGCTGTGGTGGACGATGTCGGCGCCAGGTTCAGCGGGCAGGCTTCGTGTTCGACGCCGGCGTCGAGGTTGACGTCGGCGGCCTGGGCCAGCGGTGAAGCCGGGTTGCCGGTCAGGCTGACCAGCTTGATGCCCAGGCGCTTGATAAGCGGCAGCAGGGTAATGATTTCGGCCGTGCTGCCCGAGTTCGACAGGGCCAGGATGACGTCATCGCGCGTAATCATGCCCATGTCGCCATGGCTGGCTTCGGCCGGGTGCACGAAGAAAGCTGGTGTGCCAGTGCTGGCCAGGGTGGCGGCGATCTTGTTGCCGATGTGCCCGGACTTGCCCATGCCCACCACGACCACGCGGCCCTTGCTGGCCAGGATCAGCTCGCAGGCCTTGACGAAGGTAGCGTCGATGCGCGCCAACAGGGCCTCTACAGCCTCGAGTTCCAGGCGCAGGGTGCGTTGGGCGGATTGGATCAGCTCGCTGGATTGGCTCATGTCGAAAAAGCGGTGCCTGATGAAAAGGCGCCGATTATAGCGGTATTGAATGAAACCCTCACGCTTTCGATTGTCGTAGGCAATGTACCCCCAGGCTGTCGTGACGCTGAACGACGCGTTTGGCAGCCTTGGGGCGGCGCTGCCAGCGGTGCTATAGTTCGCCGCTATTCAGCCTGCCCAGGGGCGTGTGCCTTCCAGATGAAGGCCGACGTCCACTAGGACGAGGCTGCACTAGCAAGGAGTCTAGATGAGTGTGGATAGCGCCTGTGCGGTCGAGTTGAAGGGGGTTTCCTTCAAACGGGGTTCGCGCAGCATTTTCAACAATGTCGACATCCGCATCCCACGCGGAAAGGTCACTGGCATCATGGGGCCATCCGGGTGCGGCAAAACCACATTGCTGCGTCTGATGGGCGCCCAGTTGCGCCCATCCAGCGGCGAAGTGTGGGTCGCCGGGCAAAACCTGCCGACGCTGTCGCGCAGCGACCTGTTCGACGCGCGCAAGCAGATGGGCGTGCTGTTCCAGAGTGGCGCGCTGTTCACCGACCTGGATGTGTTCGAGAACGTCGCTTTCCCGCTGCGCGTGCATACCCAGCTGCCGGATGAAATGATCCGCGACATCGTGTTGATGAAGCTGCAGGCCGTGGGCCTGCGCGGTGCCATCGATCTGATGCCGGATGAGCTGTCGGGCGGTATGAAACGCCGCGTGGCGCTGGCCAGGGCGATTGCGCTGGACCCGCAGATCCTCATGTACGACGAGCCGTTCGTCGGCCAGGACCCGATCGCCATGGGTGTGCTGGTGCGGCTGATCCGCCTGCTCAACGATGCCCTGGGCATCACCAGCATCGTCGTGTCCCATGACCTGGCAGAAACCGCCAGCATCGCCGATTACATCTATGTGGTGGGTGATGGCCAGGTGCTGGGGCAGGGCACCCCCGACGAGTTGATGGGGTCGGATAACCCGCGTATCCGCCAGTTCATGAAAGGCGACCCGGATGGCCCTGTACCCTTCCACTTCCCTGCGCCCGATTACCGCGCCGATCTGCTGGGGGCGCGCTGATGCGTAGAAAATCCATGCTTGAGCGCGTGCGCCTGTTCGGCCGCGCGGCAATCGATGTAGTGGCCGTGCTGGGGCGCTCCTGCCTGTTCCTGTTCCATGCCCTGGTCGGTCGCGGTGGCATTGGCGGCGGTTTCCAGCTGCTGACCAGGCAACTGTACTCAGTGGGTGTGTTGTCGTTAGCCATCATCGTGGTGTCCGGTACCTTCATTGGCATGGTGCTGGCCCTGCAGGGCTACAGCATCCTCACCAAATACGGTTCGGAGCAGGCGGTGGGCCAGATGGTCGCCCTTACCCTGCTGCGCGAGCTTGGTCCGGTCGTCACCGCCCTGCTGTTCGCAGGCCGCGCCGGGTCCGCGCTCACGGCTGAAATCGGCAACATGAAGTCCACCGAGCAGCTGTCGAGCCTTGAAATGATCGGCGTCGACCCACTCAAGTACATCGTTGCCCCGCGCCTGTGGGCCGGCTTCATCTCGCTACCGTTGCTGGCACTGATCTTCAGCGTGGTGGGCATCTGGGGCGGGTCGTGGGTGGCAGTCGACTGGCTGGGCGTCTACGAGGGCTCGTTCTGGGCCAACATGCAGAACAGTGTTTCGTTCACTGACGACGTGCTCAACGGGTTGATAAAGAGCCTGGTGTTCGCCTTCGTCACCACCTGGATCGCCGTATTCCAGGGGTATGACTGTGAGCCCACCTCAGAAGGGATCAGCCGTGCCACTACCAGGACCGTGGTCTATGCCTCGCTGGCTGTACTGGGTCTGGACTTTATTCTGACCGCCTTGATGTTTGGAGATTTCTGATGCAAAACCGCACCCTGGAAATCGGTGTAGGCCTGTTTCTGTTGGCCGGGATCCTGGCGTTGCTGCTGCTGGCCCTGCGTGTCAGCGGCCTGTCGGCAAGCCCGACCAGCGATACCTATAAAGTTTACGCCTACTTCGACAATATCGCCGGTTTGACTGTCAGAGCCAAGGTGACCATGGCCGGTGTCACCATCGGCAAAGTCACCGCCATCGACCTGGACCGTGATTCCTTCACCGGTCGGGTGACCTTGCAGCTGGACAAGTCGGTGAACAACCTGCCGACCGATTCCACTGCATCGATCCTGACCGCAGGCCTGTTGGGTGAGAAGTACATCGGCATCAGCGTAGGCGGCGAGGAAGAGGTGCTCAAGGACGGCGGTACCATCCATGACACCCAGTCCGCGCTGGTGCTGGAAGATCTGATTGGCAAGTTCCTGCTCAACACTGTTGGCAAGGAACCCCGAGACGCGCAACCGGCTAATTGAGGAGTTTCCATGATATCGATTCTGCGACGTGGCTTGCTGGTCCTGCTGGCAGCCTTGCCTCTCATGAGCATGGCTGCCCAGTCCCCTCATGACGTGATTCAAAGCACCACCAATGAATTGCTGGGTGACCTGAAGGCCAACAAGCAGCAGTATCAGGCCAACCCCAGCGCGTTCTACGACGCGCTGAACCGCATCCTGGGCCCGGTGGTGGATGCCGATGGCATCTCGCGCAGCATCATGACCGTCAAGTACTCGCGCAAGGCCAGCCCTGAGCAGATGCAGCGCTTCCAGGAAAACTTCAAGCGCAGCCTGATGCAGTTCTACGGCAACGCCCTGCTGGAGTACAACAACCAGGGCATCGTGGTGGATCCGGCTAAGTCTGACGATGGTAAACGTGCCAGTGTCGGCATGAAGGTCACCGGTAACAACGGTGCGGTGTACCCGGTGCAGTACACGCTGGAGAACATCGCTGGCGAATGGAAGGTGCGTAACGTCATCGTCAATGGCATCAACATCGGCAAGCTGTTCCGCGATCAGTTCGCTGACGCCATGCAGCGCAATGGCAACAACCTGGACAAGACCATCGACGGCTGGGCGGGTGAAGTGGCCAAGGCCAAGCAAACCGCCGACAGTTCGCCAGAAAAGGCCGTCAAATGAGTGAAGCGACCGCGAGCATGAGCGAGCCAGGCGTGGTCCGCCTTGCCGGCGTGCTGGACTACCGCAGCGGGCCTGCCTTGCGTAAGCAGGGCAAGGCATTGATAGCGGGCAGCGAGGGCGTGGACGTGGTGATCGATTGCTCCGCCGTGCAGCGCTCCACCAGCGTCGGGCTTTCGTTGCTGCTGGCGTTCATGCGCGATGCCGGCGCTGCCGGCAAGCGTTGCCAGGTGCGCGGCATGCCCGATGACATGCGGGAAATCGCCGAGGTGTACGACCTCGACGAGGTGCTGGCCACCTGATGGCTCTGCTGGGATGATGGCCCCTCGGTCAGCGAACCCGTTGTTGGGCTTCGCAGGCGAGGGGCTTTTTTGTATGATGGCCGACCCGTGCGCATCGGGCGCCGATTGAGGTTGAGCATGCAGGCCATAGAAGTTAAAAGCTTCCTTGAAGAAAAATTGCCGGGTTCCCGGGTCGAAGTTGAAGGCGAAGGCTGCAACTTCCAGCTGAACGTGATCAGCGACGAGTTGGCCGGCCTGAGCCCGGTCAAACGCCAGCAGGCGATTTACGCTCACCTGAATCCGTGGATCGCCAACGGCAGCATCCATGCGGTAACCATGAAATTTTTCAGCAGCGCAGCCTGGGCTGAGCGCACCTGAGCCAACTTGGCGGCGAGATTCCAATGGACAAACTGATTATTACTGGTGGCGCTCGCCTTGATGGCGAGATCCGCATTTCGGGCGCGAAGAACGCAGCCCTGCCCATTCTGGCTGCGACCTTGCTGGCCGATGGCCCGGTCACCGTGGGCAACCTGCCGCACCTGCACGACATCACCACCATGATCGAGCTGTTCGGTCGCATGGGCATCGAGCCTGTGATCGACGAAAAGCTGGCGGTGGAAATCGACCCTCGTACCATCAAGACCCTGGTCGCACCCTACGAGCTGGTGAAAACCATGCGTGCCTCCATTCTGGTGCTCGGCCCCATGGTTGCCCGTTTCGGCGAGGCCGAGGTGGCGTTGCCAGGCGGTTGCGCCATTGGCTCGCGACCTGTCGACCTGCACATTCGTGGCCTGGAGGCCATGGGCGCGAAGATCGAGGTTGAAGGTGGCTACATCAAGGCCAAGGCGCCTGAGGGTGGCCTGCGCGGTGCGCACTTCTTCTTCGATACCGTAAGTGTGACCGGTACCGAGAACATCATGATGGCCGCAGCGCTGGCCAACGGCCGCAGTGTGCTGCAGAACGCGGCCCGCGAGCCGGAAGTGGTCGACCTGGCCAACTTCATCAACGCCATGGGCGGCAATGTGCAGGGCGCCGGCACCGATACCATCACCATCGAGGGTGTTGCGCGGCTGGGTTCGGCCCACTACCGCGTCATGCCGGACCGCATCGAAACCGGCACCTACCTGGTGGCCGCTGCCGTTACCGGTGGCCGCGTCAAGGTCAAGGACACCGACCCCACCATCCTTGAGGCGGTTCTGGAAAAGCTCAAGGAAGCAGGCGCCGACATCACCACCGGTGAGGACTGGATCGAGCTGAACATGCACGGCAAGCGGCCGAAAGCCGTCAACCTGCGCACGGCCCCGTACCCAGCGTTCCCGACCGACATGCAGGCGCAGTTCATTTCGCTCAACGCCATTGCCGAAGGCACCGGTGCGGTGATCGAAACGATCTTCGAAAACCGCTTCATGCACGTGTACGAAATGCACCGCATGGGCGCGCAGATTCAGGTCGAGGGCAACACTGCCATCGTGACCGGCGTCAACGCCCTGAAAGGTGCCCCGGTAATGGCCACCGACCTGCGTGCATCCGCCAGCCTTGTGCTCTCGGCACTGGTGGCCGAAGGCGACACCTTGATCGATCGCATCTACCACATCGACCGTGGCTATGAGTGCATCGAGGAAAAACTGCAGATGCTCGGCGCCAAGATCCGCCGCGTACCGGGCTGATTGCCCTGGGGCGCAAGGACGCGCCGTTCGAATTGAATGCGGCCAGGTGCACCACCTGGCCGGCAGTAGCTGCTTAAGGACCGACGTTCCAATGTTGACCATCGCGCTTTCCAAAGGCCGTATTCTCGACGATACCCTGCCATTGCTGGCCGAGGCCGGTATCGTTCCCACCGAGAACCCGGACAAGAGCCGCAAGCTGATCATCCCGACCACGCAGGACGACGTGCGCCTGCTGATCGTGCGTGCCACCGACGTGCCGACCTATGTCGAACACGGCGCCGCCGACCTGGGTGTGGCAGGCAAGGACGTGCTGATGGAGTACGGTGGGCAGGGCCTTTACGAGCCCCTGGATCTGCAGATTGCCCGCTGCAAGCTGATGACCGCTGGCGTGGTCGGCGCGCCCGAGCCCAAGGGCCGCCTGCGCGTGGCCACCAAGTTCGTGAACGTGGCCAAGCGTTACTATGCCGAGCAGGGTCGCCAGGTCGACATCATCAAGCTGTATGGCTCGATGGAGCTGGCACCCCTGATCAACCTGGCCGACAAGATCATCGATGTGGTCGACACCGGTAACACCTTGCGTGCCAATGGCCTGGAGCCCCAGGAAATGATCGCGCACATCAGCTCGCGCCTGGTGGTCAACAAGGCCTCCATGAAAATGCAGCACGCCCGCATCCAGAGCCTGATCGACACGCTGCGCCAAGCGGTCGAATCGCGACACCGCGGCTGACGACTTCCTGCGCGCAGCGTTGGCTGTCGCGCCCGTCTATCCGCGTCATAGCCACTTTTCTCGGGTGCCCGTGCGGATGGACTGGTAGCCTAGGGCGCCTGAGCATTCGCTATCAATCGAGGCCCTCGCCATGACCGTGTCCACCGCAATTGCCCGTCTCAACGCTGCTGACCCGGATTTCGCTCGGCATCTGGATCATCTGCTGAGCTGGGAGAGCGTGTCCGACGAAGCGGTCAACCAGCGTGTACTCGATATCATCAAGGCCGTGCGTGAGCGTGGCGATGCTGCCCTTGTAGAGTTCACCCAGCGTTTCGACGGGGTAGAGGCTAGCTGCATCGACGACCTCATTCTGGGCCGCGAGCGCCTTGCACTGGCGCTTACCCGCATCACCGACGAGCAGCGTGCAGCCCTTGAGAAGGCAGCCGACCGCGTGCGCATGTACCACGAGCGGCAGAAGCAGGACTCGTGGCAGTACACCGAGGCTGACGGTACCGTGCTGGGGCAGAAGGTCACGCCATTGGACCGCGCCGGCCTTTATGTGCCGGGTGGCAAGGCGTCCTACCCGTCCTCGGTGCTGATGAACGCGATTCCGGCCAAGGTGGCGGGTGTCACCGAAGTGGTCATGGTGGTGCCGACCCCGCGTGGCGAGGTCAACGAGCTGGTGCTGGCCGCAGCCTGCATTGCCGGTGTGGACCGAGTGTTCACGGTGGGCGGCGCCCAGGCGGTGGCTGCCCTGGCCTATGGCACCGAGAGCGTGCCCCAGGTGGACAAGATCGTCGGCCCGGGCAACATCTACGTGGCCACCGCCAAGCGCCACGTGTTCGGCCAGGTAGGCATCGACATGATCGCCGGGCCGTCGGAAATTCTCGTGGTGTGTGACGGCCAGACCGACCCGGACTGGATTGCCATGGACCTGTTCTCCCAGGCAGAGCACGACGAAGACGCCCAGGCCATTCTGGTCAGCCCGGATGCCGATTTCCTCGACCGCGTGGCAGCCAGCATCAGCAAGTTGCTGCCGACCATGGAACGCGCCGAGATCATCGAGAAATCGGTGAATGGTCGCGGCGCCCTGATCCAGGTGCGGGACATGCAGCAGGCAATCGAGGTGGCCAACCGTATCGCCCCTGAGCACCTGGAGTTGTCGGTGGCTGACCCGCAGGCCTGGTTGCCGTACATTCGCCACGCCGGTGCGATCTTCATGGGCCGCCACACCAGCGAAGCGCTGGGCGACTATTGCGCAGGCCCCAACCACGTGCTGCCCACCTCCGGCACTGCGCGCTTCTCGTCGCCGCTGGGGGTGTACGACTTCCAGAAGCGTTCGTCGATCATCTATTGCTCCGAGCAGGGCGCCTCCGAACTGGGCCGCACTGCCTCGGTACTGGCCCGCGGTGAGTCCCTGACCGCCCACGCCCGTAGCGCCGAATACCGCATCCTGAGCCAAGAGAAGGGGAACTGAGCATGAGTCGATTCTGGAGCCCTTTCGTCAAGGACCTGGTGCCTTACGTCCCCGGCGAGCAGCCCAAGCTGGCGCGCCTGGTCAAGCTCAATACCAACGAGAACCCCTACGGCCCATCGCCTAAAGCGGTGGAAGCCATGCGCGGGGAGCTGGGCGAAAACCTGCGCCTCTACCCGGACCCCAACGGTGACCGCCTCAAGCAGGCGGTCGCGGAGTACTACGGCGTCGCCCCGGCGCAGGTATTCGTAGGTAACGGCTCGGACGAGGTGCTGGCGCACATCTTCCATGGCCTGTTCCAGCACGACGCGCCGCTGCTGTTCCCGGACATCAGCTACAGCTTCTACCCGGTGTACTGCGGCCTGTATGGCATCGCCTTCGAACAGGTGCCGTTGGATGAGCAGTTCCAGATCCGCGTGGAGGATTACCGCAAGCCGAACGCGGGCATCATCTTCCCCAACCCCAACGCGCCCACTGGCTGCCTGTTGCCTCTGCAGGCCGTGGAGCAGTTGCTGCAGGCCAGCCCGGATTCGGTGGTGGTGGTGGATGAAGCCTACATCGACTTTGGCGGCGAAACGGCCATCAGCCTGGTAAACCGCTACGACAACCTGCTGGTGACCCAGACCCTGTCGAAATCGCGGTCGTTGGCCGGCCTGCGGGTTGGGTTGGCGGTGGGCCACCCGGACCTGATCGAGGCGCTGGAGCGGATCAAGAACAGCTTCAACTCGTACCCGCTGGACCGCGCCGCCATCGTCGGCGCGGCAGTGGCATTCGAGGACCGCGCCTATTTCGACCAGACCTGCCGCAAGGTCATCGACAGCCGCGAAAAGCTGGTCGCGCAGCTGCAGGCCAAGGGCTTCGAAGTGCTGCCGTCTGCTGCCAACTTTGTATTCGCCCGCCATCCACAACAGGATGCCGGGGAGTTGGCGGCGCGTTTGCGCGAGCAAGGCGTGATCGTGCGCCACTTCAAGCAGGCGCGTATTGATCAGTTCCTGCGCATTACCATCGGTACGCCTGAGATGAACCAGGCATTGCTGGATGCACTGGGCTGACATTATCCACACAGCTAGGGGCTGGCCGGGATAAGGTGCGGTGCAAACCGGCTACCCCACCTTATCTGGCGATAAACGATTGTTGAGCGGTCAGAGATGCATTATTTTGATCGCTAATTCGTCCGATGACTGGATGTACCGATGTCCTTGTTAATAAAACGCTCGTTGGTTGAGCAGGCGGTGGACCAGTTGCGCGAGCGTATCTCGCAAGGCGCCTGGTTGGTCGGTGAGCGGCTGCCCACGGAGCCTGAACTGGCCCTTCAGTTGGGGATCAGCCGCAATACCGTGCGCGAGGCCATGCGCGTGCTGGCATTCAGTGGCTTGGTGGAAATCCGCCAGGGGGATGGCAGCTACCTGCGCACCGCTCAGGACCCTTTGCACGCTGTACAGGCCATGACCCAGTGCACTCCTGAGCAGGCACGGGAAACCCGCCACATTCTGGAAACCGAGGCCATTGCACTGGCAGCCCTGCGCCGTACCGACACGGATCTGCAGCGCCTGCGGGAGGCCCTGAAGGGCAGCGCCGGCCATTTCCACGGTGATGTGGACGCCTACGTCGCCTGTGACCTGGTGTTCCACCAGCGTCTGGTCGATGCGGCCCACAACCCGGCACTCAGTGAGCTGTACCGCTATTTTTCCGGTGTGGTGGCTGCGGCCTTGCAGCACAACATGGCCACGGTCCCCCGTTGCCAAGCCACGTTCGACCTGCATGGGCAAATCCTCGACGCTATCGAACAACGCGATGCCCAGCGGGCCAAGCGCCTGAGCCGTACCCTCATCGAATCCTGATACGAGAAGCCCATGTCTGATTCCACGATCCGTACCAACCCACCCGGCACGGCGGACCTCGACCCGTTGCTGATCGATGCCGAGGCCGATGACGAGCAGGTGCAGGCGCAACCGGCGGTTACGCCGCGCCCCTGGCTGCTGCTGCTCGGCCTGGTGCTGGTGGCATTGAACCTGCGCCCGGCGTTGTCGAGCATGGCACCCGTGTTGGGCCAGGTGTCCGACGGGCTGGGGCTCAGCGCCGCCCAGGCCGGGTTGCTGACCACCTTGCCGGTGTTGTGCCTGGGCCTGTTCGCGCCACTGGCGCCGTTACTGGCGCGTCGTCTGGGCAGCGAGCGCGTGGTGCTGGTGATTCTTGTCACCCTGGCGCTGGGCATTGTGCTGCGCAGTACGCTGGGGGCAACAGGGCTGTTCATGGGTAGCCTGGTGGCAGGGGCCAGCATCGGCATTATCGGGGTCTTGCTACCCGGTATCGTCAAGCGTGACTTCCCTCAGCATGCTGGAACCCTGACGGGCGTGTACACCATGGCCTTGTGCCTCGGCGCAGCCATGGCGGCCGGGGCCACGGTGCCGCTGGCCCAGTATTTCGATAACAGCTGGGCCCTGGGGCTAGGGTTCTGGATGCTGCCCGCCTTGGTGGCCATGTTGGTGTGGCTGCCCCAGGCTCGCCAAGGCCACGGCCAGCACAAGGTTGCTTACCGCGTGCGCGGCCTGTGGCGCGACCCGCTGGCCTGGCAGGTGACGTTGTACATGGGCCTGCAGTCGTCACTGGCCTATATCGTCTTTGGCTGGTTGCCGTCGATTCTGATCGGGCGTGGCCTTAGCCCCACGCAAGCAGGGCTGGTGCTATCGGGTTCGGTGATCGTGCAACTGGCAAGCTCCCTTGCAGCCCCCTGGCTGGCCACGCGTGGCAAAGACCAGCGGCTGGCGATCGTGCTGGTCATGCTGGTGACCCTCTGTGGGTTGTTCGGTTGCCTGTATGCGCCGCTCTCCGGGCTGTGGGGCTGGGCGGTGGTGCTGGGGTTGGGGCAGGGTGGCACGTTCGCCCTGGCGCTGACCTTGATCGTGCTGCGCTCCCGGGATGCCCATGTGGCGGCCAACCTGTCGAGCATGGCTCAGGGCGTGGGTTATACCCTGGCGTCCATGGGGCCCTTCGCGGTAGGGCTGGTGCACGACCTGACCGGTGGCTGGGCAGCTCTGGGCTGGGTATTTGCGATTATCGGCCTGGGGGCCATCGTGTTCGGCCTGGGGGCCGGGCGTGCCCTGCATGTCCAGGTCACCAGCGAGAAGGTCTGAAAGGCCGCTGGCGCACGCGAGCCGGGCGGATTATCGTGCGGTTTTGCCCTCCCAGGACCCTGAGCCCATGAGCGACGCCAACCGTGAACTGATTACCCGCTTCTACCAGGCCTTCCAGCGCCTCGATGCCGAGGCCATGGCTGCCTGCTACAGCGACGATGTCGTCTTCAGTGACCCGGTGTTCGGCACCCTGCGCGGCAAGGATGCCGCAGACATGTGGCGCATGCTCACCCAGCGGGCAAAGGCGTTCTCCCTTACCTTCGACAAGGTGCGGGCGGATGAGCACGGCGGTGCGGCGCAGTGGTTGGCGACCTACACGTTTGCCCAGACCGGGCGCACGGTGGTCAACCGCATTCAGGCGCGTTTTCTGATTCGGGACGGGCTGATCTACCAGCACGACGACAGCTTCGACCTGTGGGGGTGGTCGCGCCAGGCGCTGGGCACGCTGGGTTTGCTGCTGGGCTGGACACCCTGGCTGCAGGGTAAGGTACGCCAGCAGGCCTTCAAGGGCCTGCGAGCGTTCCAGCATGCTCAAGGTAGCGCGACGGCCTGATCGCTTTCGTAGTAGCTGAAGGTGGCGCGTTCAGTGCCATCTTGCGGCAGGCGGATGCGTATCACCGGTATGAAGCCGCCGTAGGTCTTGTGCCAGTCTTGCTGGTCGGCCTGAGCCTGCTGCAAGGCACCATACTCGCCCTCGATGTGGAAGAACGACTGGATGGGCAGGGTATTGGCGCTGGCTTCTTCCCAGGCGCCTACCAATACTTCGTTCCAGGGGAACGGCATTTCCTGTGCGAACAGCTGCTGGCCGCGCAGGCTTTGGTAGAAGGCGTCGGCCCGCTCCGGCACGCGTGTGCGGCGGATGTCGAAGGCGCACTGGCGTTTATAGTCGCCGGTTTTCCTGTAGTGGGCTATCCAGTCTTCGGCGCTGAGCACGCCCTGCTCGTGGCAGGCGGCTTCGCGTTCAGGGGTCTGGCGGTTATCGCCGCAGCCCCGGTTGTCTCGCTCCCAGGTGTCACCGTCGGTGGGCCAGGCGCACAGCATCTCGTAGTGCAGCGAGCCCTTGGGCCGCTGCAGCAGAGGGTAGAGGGTGAAGCCGCTGCGCCCGTCGGCGGCCAGCCGGGTGACAGGCAAATCGCGACGCAGGTACGAGAACGAAACCCCGCCCTTGTCCTTGCTGTTCTGGCTATGATGCCAGGTGTGATAGTGCGGGGATGGCCGGGTGGACCTGAGCAGTACCCCCGAGCAGGCATGGGCCGGTACGGCGTTGCCTTCGCACTGTGCTGGGGTAGCGTCGTAGTTGCGCTGCATGCGCTGCGCGGTTTTCTCGCCGATGGACGCCTGGGTGGCAGAGGCTGCCGTTAGCAGTGCGACGGTCAGCCACATACGGGTTTTACAAGCAAGCATGATGAAGCCCTCGATGTGTGGGCTCATCAAATTAATGATGGAAAGGGCAGGCGTCGTGAGTGAACAAGTGCCGGGTCAGGCAATGAAACCTTGGTATGTGTACCTGGTCAGGGCCGCCAACGGTTCGCTGTACTGCGGTATCAGCGACGACCCGCAGCGGCGCTTCGTGGCGCACCAGAACGGCAGGGGGGCGCGGTATTTCAAGACCAGCCCGGCCCAGGCGCTGGTGTATGTGGAGCAATGGCCGGACAAGGGCGAGGCCCTGCGGCAGGAGCGGCTGGTCAAACGGCTGCGCAAGTCGGCGAAGGAGGCCTTGGTGGCCTCCTATACCGCACCCGCCGCTGTCTAGGGTAGCCTGGGCCTTAGTCCTTGCGCCGCTTGAGCTGGTCGACCAGGGTGGTCGGCAAGCCTTTGATGATCAGCGTCCCTGCGGCTTCGTCATACTCCACCTTGTCACCCAGCAGATGGGCCTCGAAGCTGATCGACAACCCCTCGGCGCGCCCGGTGAAGCGGCGGAACTGGTTGAGGGTGCGTTTATCGGCAGGTATTTCCGGCGACAGGCCGTAGTCCTTGTTGCGGATATGGTCGTAGAACGCCTTGGGGCGCTCTTCGTCGATCAGGCTGGACAATTCTTCCAGGGTGACCGGTTCGCCCAGTTTGGTCTGGGTCGTGGCGTACTCCACCAGTGTCTGGGTTTTTTCCCGGGCGGACGCTTCAGGCAGGTCCTCGCTTTCCACGAAATCGCTGAAGGCCTTGAGTAGCGTGCGGGTTTCGCCCGGGCCGTCGACCCCTTCCTGGCAGCCGATGAAGTCACGGAAGTAGTCCGATACCTTCTTGCCGTTCTTGCCCTTGATGAACGAGATGTACTGCTTGGAGTTCTGGTTGTTCTTCCATTCCGACAGGTTGATGCGTGCTGCCAGGTGCAATTGGCCCAGGTCCAGGTGCCGTGATGGCGTGACGTCGAGTTCGGCGTTCACGGCCACGCCTTCGCTGTGGTGCAGCAGGGCGATGGCCAGGTACTCGGTCATGCCCTGCTGGTAGTGGGCGAAGAGGATGTGCCCGCCCGTAGAGAGGTTGGACTCTTCCATCAGCTTTTGCAGGTGTTCGACGGCCATGCGGCTGAACGCGGTGAAATCCTTGTCTGCATCCAGGTACTGTTTAAGCCAGCCGCTCAGGGGGTAGGCCCCGGACTCGCCGTGGAAAAAGCCCCAGGCCTTGCCTTGTTTGGCGTTGTAGCTGTCATTCAGGTCGGCCAGCAGGTTTTCGATGGCGTCGGAGGCGGCCAGTTCAGTGTCGCGGGCGTGCAGCACAGCGGGGCTGCCATCGGGCTTTTTGTCGATCAGGTGAACGATGCAATGGCGGATTGGCATGGGATTCTCAACGGGCTGCAAAAGGCCTGAAGTTTACCTCAGACGCAGGGCGATGCAGTGGCCAGAAGTTGGCGCAAATGCCAGTTGCTCGTTTTTTAAGCAACTTTGTGGCTTTAAGGCGAAAAACCCCCGAAAAACCCGCATTAAATCGGGGTGCGCAGCGGATATTTGTTCATTCGTGTGATAGCTTTGCGCGGTCTTGCGCCCCTGCTGTGGCGCATTGCTGGCAGTGCACGCTCGCCACGTCGAACCAAACGCCGATTTGTGTATCTACATACCCAATTGGCGCGGCCCGCCAAGTTGACGGGGCTGGCCCGATAACGTCGTCGTTCGCTGCAAAACCATCGAATTTGATAGGGAAGGAACACCACCATGGCATTGACCAAAGACCAACTGATTGCCGATATCGCCGAATCGATCTCTGCACCGAAAGCCACCGCCAAGAACGCTCTGGAGCAACTGGGCCAGATCGTTGCCGACCAGCTGGAAAACGGCGCTGAAATCACCCTGCCAGGCATCGGCAAGCTGAAAGTCTCCGAGCGTCCTGCCCGTACCGGCCGCAACCCTTCGACTGGCGCTGCCATCGAAATCGCTGCCAAGAAAGTCGTCAAGTTCGTGCCAGCCAAAGTGCTGACCGACGCTATCAACAAGTAATTCTTGTTGGTTTGACGAAACCGCGCCCGGCTTGCCCGGGCGCGGTTTTTTCATGCATTCGATTCTGGTCGGGCGTACCAGGCCTGGCGCGCCGCTTGCGCATGGAAGCTCCAGGCCACCATGCGGCTCTGCTTTTGCCCCTGGCCCATTTCGCTGATGCGTACCGCCTTCGCCCCGGCTTTTTTCAGCGCGGCCTCGATGCCGGGCAGGTTGCTGGCCTTGGACACCAGGCTGGTGAACCACAGCACTTGCTGGGCGTATTGCACGCTTTCGCCAACCAGTTGGGTGACGAAGCGGATTTCACCCCCCTCGCACCACAGCTCGTTGTTCTGGCCACCAAAGTTCAGCACAGGCAACTTGCGTTTAGGGTCCTGCTTGCCGAGGTTCTTCCATTTGCGCTGGCTACCCCGGGTGGCTTCCTCGCGTGAGGCATGGAAGGGCGGGTTGCACAGTGTCAATGCCAGGCGCTCGTCCGCTTGCAGCAGCCCGGTGAGGATATGCGCAGCGTTTGCCTGCTGGCGCAGGGCTATGGCCTTGCTCAGGCCGTTGGCCTGCACGATGGCCTTGGCCGAGGCCAGCGCGACGGGGTCGATGTCCGAGCCCAGAAAGCGCCAGCGATAGTCGCTGTGGCCCAGCAACGGGTAGATACAGTTTGCCCCCACCCCCACATCCAGAACGCGTACCTGGGCCCCTCTGGGGATTTCGCCGCCATTGTCCTCCGCTAGCAGGTCGGCGGCCACGTGCAGGTAGTCGGCGCGGCCCGGGATAGGCGGGCACAGGTAGTCCGCGGGAATGTCCCAATGCTGGATGCCGTACTGCGCCTTGAGCAGGGCGCGGTTGAACACCCGCACGGCTTCGGGGTTGGCGAAGTCGATGCTGGGTTTGCCGTAGGGGTTGGTGATGGTGAAGCGGGCCAGGTCGGGGTGTGCCTTGATCAGGCTGGGGAAGTCATAACGGCCCTGGTGGCGGTTACGCGGGTGCAGGGTGGGCTTTTCAGTCATGGTTGGGTCCGGTGATACGGTGCCGGCCCATTCGCGGCCAAGGCCGCTTCCACTGGGATGTTCGTCCCCTTGGAAGCGGCCTTGGCCGCGAACGAGGGCATGGCCCCCGCCGGTCACATCCGCAATGTCAGGTTACAGCGCTGCAATCCGCGCGTGCTGCTCGGTAAAGTTGGCCAGCGCCTGTTCGGACTCCGCCAGCTTCGCACGCTCTTTCTCGATCACCGCAGGCGGTGCCTTGTCGACGAAGGCAGCGTTGGACAGCTTGCCACCCACGCGCGCCACTTCGCCTTGCAGGCGCTGGATTTCCTTGTTCAGGCGTGCCAGCTCGGCATCCTTGTCGATCAGCCCGGCCATGGGTACCAGTACCTGCAGGTCGCCCACCAGGGCAGTGGCCGACAAAGGTGCTTCGTCAGCATCACCCAGCACGGTGAACGACTCGACCTTGGCCAGCTTCTTCAGCAGCGCTTCGTTTTCCTGCAGGCGGCGCTGGTCGTCGGCGTTGGCGTTCTTCAGGAACAGCGGCAGCGGCTTGCCTGGGCCGATGTTCATTTCGGCGCGGATGTTGCGCAGGCCTACCATCAGTTCCTTGAGCCATTCGATATCGCCTTCGGCCGCGGCATCGATGCGGGCCTCAACGGCTACCGGCCATGGCTGCAGCATGATGGTCTTGCCTTCGATGCCGGCCAGCGGCGCAATGCGCTGCCAGATTTCTTCGGTAATGAACGGCATGAACGGGTGCGCCAGGCGCAGTGCCACTTCCAGTACGCGCACCAGGGTGCGACGGGTACCACGGGCGCGCTCGACCGGGGCGTTTTCGTCCCACAGCACAGGCTTGGACAGCTCAAGGTACCAGTCGCAGTACTGGTTCCAGATGAACTCGTACAGCGCCTGGCTGGCCAGGTCGAAGCGGAACTGCTCCAGCTGGCGAGTCACCTCGGCTTCGGTGCGCTGCAACTGCGAGATAATCCAGCGGTCAGCCAGCGACAGCTCGTAGGCTTCGCCGTTCTGGCCACAGTCTTCACCCTTGTCCAGCACGTAGCGGGCCGCGTTCCAGATCTTGTTGCAGAAGTTGCGGTAGCCTTCGACGCGGCCCATGTCGAACTTGATGTCACGGCCTGTGGAGGCCAGCGAGCAGAAGGTGAAACGCAGGGCGTCGGTGCCGTAGCTGGCGATACCTTCGGGGAACTCGGCCTTGGTCTGCTTGGCGATCTTCTCGGCCAGCTTGGGCTGCATCATGCCGCTGGTGCGTTTTTCCAGCAGGGCGTCGAGGGTGATACCGTCGACGATGTCCAGAGGGTCCAGCACGTTACCCTTGGACTTGGACATCTTCTGGCCCTGGCCATCACGCACCAGGCCATGCACATACACGGTCTTGAACGGTACCTGCGGGGTGCCGTCCTCGTTCTTCACCAGGTGCATGGTCAGCATGATCATGCGCGCCACCCAGAAGAAGATGATGTCGAACCCGGTGACCAGCACATCGGTGGAGTGGAATTTCTTGAGGAATTCGGTTTGCTCCGGCCAGCCCAGGGTGGAAAAGGTCCACAGGCCCGAACTGAACCAGGTGTCGAGCACGTCGTCGTCCTGGCGCAGGTTCACCTCGGCGCCCAGGTTGTGCTTGGCGCGGACTTCCTGCTCGTTGCGGCCCACATACACCTGGCCGGCTTCGTCGTACCAGGCCGGGATGCGGTGGCCCCACCACAGCTGGCGGCTGATGCACCAGTCCTGGATGTCGCGCATCCAGGAGAAATACATGTTCTCGTATTGCTTGGGCACGAACTGAATGCGGCCGTCTTCCACGGCGGCGATCGCAGGTTCTGCCAGCGGCTTGGTAGAGACATACCACTGGTCGGTCAGCCACGGCTCGATCACGGTGCCCGAGCGGTCACCCTTGGGCACTTTCAGCGCGTGGTCATCGATGCTGACCAGCAGGCCCTGGGCATCCAGGTCGGCGACGATCTGCTTGCGGGCGACGAAGCGGTCCAGGCCGGCGTACTGGGCTGGCAGGCCAGTGTCGACCTGCTCGTTGACGCTGCCATCGAGGTTGAACGCCTGCGCGGCACCCAGCACCATGGCGTTCTTGTCGAAGATATTCAGCAGCGGCAGGTTGTGGCGCTTGCCCACTTCGTAGTCGTTGAAATCGTGAGCCGGGGTGATCTTCACGCAGCCAGTGCCGAACGCCGGGTCGCAGTAGTCATCGGCGATGATCGGAATGCGGCGGCCGACCAGGGGCAGTTCGACGAATTTACCGATCAGCGCCTGGTAGCGTTCGTCAGCCGGGTTCACCGCAACGGCCGCATCGCCCAGCAGGGTTTCCGGGCGGGTGGTTGCGACCACCAGGTAGCCCAGGCCTTCGGCCGTGGTGGCGCCGTCGGCCAGCGGATAACGCAGGTTCCATAGGTGGCCCTTCTCGTCGTGGTTTTCCACTTCAAGGTCGGAGATGGCCGTGTGCAGCTTGGTATCCCAGTTCACCAGGCGCTTGCCGCGGTAGATCAGGCCGTCTTCGTGCAAGCGCACGAAGGCTTCCTTGACAGCGTCGGACAGGCCGTCGTCCATGGTGAAGCGCTCGCGGCTCCAGTCCACCGACGAGCCCAGGCGGCGGATCTGCCGGCTGATGTTGCCACCGGACTGGTCCTTCCACTCCCAGACCTTTTCCAAGAACTGTTCGCGGCCCAGGTCATGACGGTTCTGGCCTTTCGCTTCGAGCTGGCGCTCTACCAGCATCTGCGTGGCGATACCGGCGTGGTCGGTGCCAGGTTGCCACAGGGTGTCGCGGCCCTGCATGCGACGGAAACGGATCAGGGCATCCATGATCGCGTTGTTGAAGCCGTGGCCCATGTGCAGGCTGCCGGTCACGTTCGGCGGCGGAATCATGATGGTGTAGGACTCGCCTGCACCTTGTGGGGCGAAATAGTTCTCGGCCTCCCAGGTGTTGTACCAGGAAGTTTCGATGGCGTGCGGCTGGTAGGTCTTATCCATGCGCGGCGGGACCCTGTGCATTAATTCGGGAAAGCCGAGAAGTATAACCAAGCTGGTGGCCGCAGGCGACAGGCTGCTGCTATCTGGCGGGGCAGGGGCAGCCTGCGCGGGTAAACCTGCGCCCACCGGCCCGCATCACCTTGATGCTCTGTAGGAGCGGGTTCACCCGCGAAGCAGGCGCCGCCGAATACTGGAGTTACTCCGAACGCTTGATCAACCGCTCGATGCGCGCGTCCAGCCGGCGCTTGATCTCGTTCTCGATGTGCGGGGTGAAGTCGTTGATCACATCTTGCATGATCATCTGTGCGGCAGCGCGCAGTTCGCTTTCCAGGTGCAACAGGGTGTCCTGGCGGCGCGCTTGCGGGTTGTCATCGGCTGCGGCGGGTTGCCCGTCAACCGCGGAGGCAGCGTTGCCGGCCGGCTCGTCGAGGTGCAACGGCATCTGCTCCACAGTGTCGGTGAGCAGCGGTGGCTGCAGGTCGGCATCACCGAGCAGCTGGCGGATCGACTCGAGGTCATCGAGCAGATGGTTGGAATCTGGCAGGGGGGAGTGCTTGTCCATCGTCGTCAAAATCGCTGTAAGCGGTGGTCTTGCAGAGCATAGCCCTGTTCACGGTAGAAACGGAATCGCTCACGGGCTGATTGGCGGATGCCGGGCTCTTCCACGACGATTTCCGCCACCCGCTCGAACTGCCCGACGAAGCCTGGCACCGCCGCACCCAGGTTGATCAGCAGGTCGCAGTGCGCGCCTGCGTCTTCGCCCAGACCCAGCGCCACGCTGGCATCGGGTTGGGCCTCGGCCATGTCGTGGGGCACGAAGGCTTCACCCCTGAACGCCCACAGCCGTTGGTCCAGTGCCATGCGCTGGGCCTCATCCTGGCAGTGCAGGTACACACGGTGGCCCAGGCGCCAGGCCTTGTCGCACAGCTTGCAGGCGAAATCCAGGCGCGCCGACAGGGCGTCGGTGGGCAGGATATAGAAATCGACTTTGCTCATGGGAATATCGCCGGCCGGTGGCGCACCGCGCGCCACCGGCTCAGGGCGTCAGGCGCCGGCGCGGTCCAGCAGGTACTGGGTGAGCAGGGGCACCGGGCGGCCAGTGGCGCCCTTGTCCTTGCCGCCGCTGACCCAGGCGGTGCCCGCGATGTCCATGTGCGCCCACTGGTAGGCCTTGGCAAAGCGCGACAGGAAGCAGCCAGCCGTGATGGTGCCGGCCTTGGGCCCGCCGATGTTGCCCATGTCGGCGAACGGGCTGTCCAGCTGCTCCTGGTACTCGTCGAACAACGGCAATTGCCAGGCGCGGTCGTCGGCACGCTTGCCGGCATCGAGCAACTGGCCCACCAGCGCGTCGTCATTGCCCATCAGGCCGGTGGTGTGGCTGCCCAGGGCAACGATGCAGGCGCCGGTGAGGGTGGCGATGTCGATCACGGCCTGGGGCTTGAAGCGCTCGGCGTAGGTCAGGGTGTCGCACAGCACCAGGCGGCCTTCGGCATCGGTGTTGAGGATTTCAACCGTCTGCCCGCTCATGGTGGTGACGATGTCGCCCGGGCGGGTTGCGCCGCCGCTGGGCATGTTCTCGGCGCAGGCCAGCAGGCACACCAGGTTGATCGGCAGTTGCAGTTCCAGCACGGCGCGCAGCGTGCCCAGCACACTGGCCGCGCCGCACATGTCGTATTTCATTTCGTCCATGCCGGCACCTGGCTTGAGGCTGATGCCGCCGGTGTCGAAGGTGATGCCCTTGCCCACCAGCACGAACGGCTTCTCGGCCTTCTTGCCGCCCTGGTAGTTCAGCACGATCAGGCGTGGCGGCTGGTCGCTGCCCTGGCCCACGGCATAGAACGCACCCATGCCCAGGTCCTTGATTTTTTTCTCGTCCAGCACTTCGACCTTAAGGCCCTTGTGGGCTTTGCCCAGGTCCTTGGCCTGTTCGGCCAGGAAGCTTGGGTGGCACAGGTTTGGCGGCAGGTTGCCCAGGTCGCGGGTGAAGGCCATGCCGGTGGCGATGGCACTGGCGTGTTGCACGGCGCGCTCGACCTCGGCCTGGCCTGCCTTGTCGGCCAGCAGGGTGACTTTTTTCAGGGCGCGGGGCTCGGCTTTCTGGCTTTTGAAACGATCGAATACGTATTCGCCGTCCAGCAGGGTTTCGGCCAGCAGGCGGTATTTGCCGTAGTGGGCGTCGCGGTTGCTGACTGCGATATCATCCAGGGCCAGCACGGCATCGGCGCCATTCAGGCCCTTGAGTACGCCGGCAACGCTTGCCACCAGCTTGCGCCAGGCGCGGTCGCCCAGGGCTTCATCCTTGCCGCAGCCAACCAGCAGCACACGTTCGGCCTTGAGGCCCGGCACATTGTGCAGCAGCAGGGTCTGGCCCGGCTTGCCGAGCAGGTCGCCACGCTTGAGCACGGCGCTGATGGCGCCTTCGCAGGCCTGGTCTACGCCCTTGGCCACGGCGCCCAGCGTACGTTTTTCACCAACTGCGATCACCAGCGTTGCAGTTTTTACGGATGCAGCGGCTACGCTTTTTACAACCAGTTCCATGTCAGGGTCCCCGAATGATCGATACGTGTGGCGCCGTGTGTGCCGGCGCTCTGGACGGGGCTGGCCGCGCCATGGCGCGCCAGCGGAAAAGCTGCCAGTTTGAGCCTGCGGCAAGCGTGCTGACAACCCCGTTGTGCGGCTTGATGCGCACCAAGTGACAGGGGCGATCAATCACAGGATAATGCGCGCACTTTATATGAAGGTTCGCTTGTGGCGAACCCGCATTGGCCTTGGATGTACTAAGTCATCGTCTGGTGCCATTCAATGGCAGTCCGTGCTGACAGCCCAGGAGTGTCTGGTTTGATCGTCTTTCGTTATCTGTCCCGCGAGGTCCTGGTGACCTTGAGCGCCGTCAGCGCAGTGCTGCTGGTGATCATCATGAGCGGCCGCTTCATCAAGTACCTGGCCCAGGCTGCCCAGGGCGTGCTCGACCCGGGCGTGCTGTTCCTGATCATGGGCTTCCGCCTGCCAGGGTTCCTGCAACTCATCCTGCCGCTGGGGCTGTTCCTGGGCATCCTGCTTGCCTACGGCCGGCTGTACCTGGAAAGCGAAATGACCGTGCTATCGGCCACGGGCATGAGCCAGCAGCGTTTGCTGGGCATGACCATGGCACCCGCCGCGCTGGTGGCACTGCTGGTTGCCTGGCTGAGCCTGAGCCTCGCGCCGCTGGGCGTTGCCCAGGTGCAGAAGATCATCAGCCAGCAGGACGCCCTGACCGAGTTCGACACCTTGGTGCCGGGCCGCTTCCAGACCCTGCGCGACGGTTCCCGGGTGACCTACACCGAACAGCTGTCGGATGACCGGGTGAACCTGGCCGGGGTGTTCATTTCGGAAAAACGCTTCAACCAGGACAAGACCAAGGACCGCGCCCCCTCGGTGCTGGTGGCCGAGCGTGGTCACCAGGAAATCCAGGCCGACGGCAACCGCTACTTGGTGCTGGAAAACGGCTACCGCTACGACGGCAACCCGGGCCAGGCCGATTACCGCGCCATCAAGTACGACACCTACGGTGTGCTGCTGCCCAAGCCGGAGGTGAGCGAAGAGGTCACCGAGCGCGAAGCCATCCCCACCACCGAGCTGTTCGGCTCGACGGACCTGCGCGAGCGCGCCGAGCTGCAGTGGCGGCTGTCGCTGCCCATCCTGGTCTTCATCGTGACCCTGCTGGCGGTGCCGCTGTCCCGCGCCAACCCTCGGCAGGGGCGCTTCCTCAAGCTGCTGCCGGCAATTCTTCTGTACATGGCTTACCTGACAATGCTGATTTCCGTTCGCGGTGCCCTCGAGAAAGGCAAGCTGCCCATTGGCCTGGGCATGTGGTGGGTCCACGGCCTGTTCCTGCTGATCGGGCTGGGGATCATGTACTGGGAGCCCCTGCGCCTCAAGCGTGCTGCCCGCCGTGCGGAGGTGACCCGTGGCTAAGCTCGACCGCTACATCGGCCAGAGCGTGCTCATGGCCATTCTGGCCGTACTGGGGATCATCCTCGGTTTGGCGTCCCTGTTTGCCTTCATCGACGAGATGGGTGACCTGAGCGATACCTACACGGTGATGGATGCAGGCAAGTATGTGCTGCTTACCGCCCCGCGCCGGGTGTACGACATGCTGCCGATGGCGGCGCTCATCGGCTGCCTGATTGGCCTGGGTACCCTGGCCAGCAGCAGCGAGCTGACCATCATGCGTGCGGCGGGGGTTTCCATCGGCCGCATCGTCTGGGCCGTGATGAAGCCCATGCTGGTGCTGATGCTGGTCGGCCTGCTGATTGGCGAATACGTAGCGCCGGTCACCGAGAATACGGCCCAGGCCGATCGCTCACTGGCGCAAGGTGGCGGTGAAGCACAGAGCTCCAAGCGTGGCATGTGGCACCGCCAGGGCGAGGAGTTCGTGCACATCAACTCGGTGCAGCCGAACAACCTGCTGCTGGGGGTGACACGCTACCGTTTCGACGACCAGCGCAAGATCATCAGTTCCAGCTTCGCGCGCCGGGCCCGTTATGAAAACGAGCAGTGGGTACTCAGCGATGTGCGTACCACGTTCTTCCGCGGCGACCATACCGAGGTAGTGCAGGCCCCTGAAGAGAAGTGGGATGTGTCGGTTACGCCGCAGTTGCTCAATACCGTGGTCGTGGCACCGGAGTCGCTGTCGATCACCGGCCTGTGGGACTACATCCACTACCTGTCCGACCAGGGCCTGAACAACGCGCGCTACTGGCTGGCGTTCTGGACCAAGGTGCTGCAACCGGCTGTGACCGCAGCGCTGGTACTGATGGCCATTTCCTTCATCTTCGGGCCCCTGCGTTCGGTCACCTTGGGCCAACGCGTGTTCACCGGCGTATTGGTGGGCTTCGTGTTCCGCATTGCCCAGGACCTGCTGGGGCCATCCAGCCAGGTGTTCGGCTTCCCGCCCTTGTTGGCCGTGGTGTTGCCGGCCGCCATTTGCGCCTTGGCGGGGTTGTGGTTACTGCGTAGAGCAGGCTAATACCCCCGGCGACCTGCGGTCCCCTTGTAGGAGCGACCGCAGGTCGCGATGGGCTGCCCAGCAGCCCCAAGCCCCTGACACCACTAGCGCCGCTTCGGCACCCGCACCAACTGGCTCTCGGAATAGATGTCGTGCCAGCCCCGTTTGCGCGTGTCCACCAGCGCCCAGAAGAACCCCAACCCCAGGCATAGCCACGAGGCTATCGACACCACGAAGCGCAGCAGCGCCTGCCACAGGCTGATGGCTGTACCATCCGGGTTCTGTACCCGTATCCCCCACACCTGCATGCCCAGTGTCTGCCCGCCGTGGGTCCAGAACTTGGCAAAGAAACCAAACAGCACGAACACCAGCACGGTGGACAGTAACGGGTCGCCATCCAGTGCACCGGCCTCGGTCAGCGTGCGCATGCGTGCTTCGCCGATGATCGCCATCTGGATCATCTTGTAGGCGCCGGCAGTGACGATCAGCAGTGCCGTGCACAGCAAAAAATCATAGAACATTGCAGCCAGGCGTCGGCCCAGGCCAACCGGCGGAAAATCACCCTGAGGTAACAGCAGAGGCTTGGACATGCAGGACAGCTCCAGAAAACGGAGCCCTATTCTACGGGCAAAAAAAAGCCCCTGCACTTGGCAGGGGCTTTTCTATGGGTCTGGTGCGGATTAACCGAGCACCTGGACCTTGTCTGCCTGCAGGCCTTTTTGGCCTTGGACAGCTTCGAAGGAGACTTTCTGGCCTTCCTTCAGGCTCTTGAAGCCGTTGCCTTCGATGGCGCGGAAGTGCACGAACAGATCAGCACCGCTTTCTGGGGTGATGAAACCGTAACCTTTTTCGTCATTGAACCACTTGACGGTACCGTTCTGACGCTCAGCCATTGTCTTATTTCCTATGACGCTTAAATTTTGATGACAGTTTCTTTCACGTTATGAGTACGCGAAAGATTACCGGGCTGGGTTGCAGGAAAGTAAGAGACGTCGAACGGGTTGTAGCATAATGCGGCTACTGGCCCAGGTCACGAACTGTTGCGACCCATGCAAACACAGTGAGGTGACTCTACGCCAACTCTCGAACGAAAAACAAGCCCTGCGCAAGGGCTAAAATTGGCGCCTTGCCCGTTACCGACCAATGTGTCGGAAACGGCATGGTGGCTGGCCTGGCGCCCTGTTCAAAAAGTTATTAGGCAGGTTCGAAAACGTCTATACAACGGGGTTTTGTCACCTGCCCCAATGCCCATCAACCGCGGTAGTAACGTGGCGTCACAAAAGGCATTTTGCTCACCTTCAGGCCCACTTTCTTACCGCGGACAACTGCAAACAACGACGTATCAACTGCCGCGTGTTCACTGTCGATATAACCCATTGCCACGGGCGCACCGAGTGTCGGCCCAAAACCGCCGCTGCACACTTTGCCGATTGGGTTGTCATGGGCATCCACGATATCGGCGCCCTCACGCACGGGGGTGCGTTCCTGCGGTAATAGCCCTACGCGCTTGCGGGCGACGCCCTCGCGCTGCTGCCTGAACAGGGCCTCAGCGCCTGGGAAGCCCCCGGCACGGGCACCGTCCGCACGGCGCGGCTTGGACACAGCCCACAGCAGGCTGGCTTCTACTGGCGTGGTTTCGGGGTTCATGTCGTGGCCATAAAGGCACAGGCCGGCCTCTAGCCGCAGGGAGTCACGTGCCCCCAGGCCGATCGGCTGTACCTCGGGTTCGGCCAGCAGCCTGCGCGCCAAGGCCTCGGCCGCACTGGCCGGCACCGAGATCTCGTAGCCGTCCTCCCCGGTGTAGCCGGAGCGGCTGACCCAGCAGTCTTCGCCCAGCAACCGCACCGCGTGCAGTTGCATGAACGTCATCCCGGCCACTTCGGGTGCCAGGCGCTGCAGCACCTGCGCCGCAGCGGGGCCTTGCAGGGCCAGCAGGGCACGCTGCTCGAACAGAGGTTGCACGCTGCAGCATGCGCCGATGTGTGCTTGCAGGTGGGCCAGGTCCTGGTCTTTGCACGCAGCGTTGACCACCAGCAGCAAGGTGTCATTGCCCAGGTTGGCCACCATCAGGTCGTCGAGAATACCGCCTTGTTCGTTGGTGAACATGGCATAACGCTGCAGGCCGACCGGCAGGTCGAGGATATCGACCGGTACCAGGGTTTCCAGGGCACGGGCGGCATCGCTGCCTTGCAGCAGAATCTGCCCCATGTGTGAAACATCGAACAAGCCGGCCTGTACGCGGGTGTGCAAGTGCTCCTTGAGTACCCCCAGTGGGTACTGGACGGGCATGTCGTACCCGGCAAACGGTACCATGCGCGCACCCAGTTCAAGGTGCAGGGCATGCAGCGGGGTCTTGAGCAGTGCTTGGGACATCAGTGACTCCTTGCGACTCGGGGAGGGCTGGCTGACCTGGCAACGGCCAGGCCAGGCAACGGCTTCATGCATCCTGGTAGCTTTCGATAGGTGGGCATGCGCACACCAGGTTGCGGTCGCCGTACACGTTGTCGACGCGGCTTACCGGTGGCCAGTACTTGCCCTCGATCAGGCTCGGCAGCGGATACACCGCCTGTTCGCGGGAGTAACCATGGGCCCACTCACCCACCAGCTCTGCGGCAGTGTGCGGTGCGTTTTTCAGCGGGTTGTCTTCCTTGTCCAGGGTGCCGTTCTCGACGGCGCGGATTTCTTCGCGGATCTGGATCATGGCGTTGCAGAAACGGTCGAGTTCTTCACGGGACTCGCTTTCGGTCGGCTCGATCATCAGCGTGCCAGCCACCGGGAAGGACATGGTCGGGGCGTGGAAGCCGAAGTCGATCAGCCGCTTGGCTACATCGTCCACGCTAATGCCGCTGCTGTCCTTGAGCGGGCGCAGGTCGAGGATGCATTCGTGGGCAACCAGGCCGTTGCTGCCGGTGTACAGCACCGGGTAGTGCTCTTCCAGGCGGCGGGCGATGTAGTTGGCGTTGAGGATCGCCATCTGCGAGGCGCGCTTGAGGCCTGCGCCCCCCATCATGCGGATGTACATCCAGGTGATGGGCAGGATGCTGGCACTGCCGAACGGTGCCGCACACACGGCCCCTGTTGGGTTGGCCAGCGCAGCATGGCCCGGCAGGAACGGCGCCAGGTGCGACTTGACGCCAATCGGGCCAACACCCGGGCCGCCCCCGCCATGGGGTATGCAGAACGTTTTGTGCAGGTTGAGGTGGGACACGTCGCCGCCGAACTTGCCCGGTGCGCACAGGCCGACCATGGCGTTCATGTTGGCGCCGTCGATATACACCTGGCCACCATTGCTGTGGATGATCGAGCAGATCTCGCCGATTGCCTCTTCGAACACGCCATGGGTGGACGGGTAGGTGATCATCAGCGCGGCGAGGCGGTCGCGGTGCTCCAGCGCCTTGGCCCGCAGGTCGGCCACATCGACATTGCCGCGCGCGTCACAGGCGGTGACCACCACCTGCATGCCAGCCATGTGGGCCGTGGCCGGGTTGGTACCGTGCGCCGACGATGGGATCAGGCAGATATCGCGATGCCCTTCGTTGCGGCTGCGGTGGTAGGCGCGGATCGCCAGCAGGCCGGCATACTCGCCCTGTGAGCCCGCATTGGGCTGCAGCGACACGGCATCGTAGCCGGTGGCCGCGCACAGCATCGCTTCCAGCTCGTTGGTCATCTGCAGGTAACCCTGGCTTTGCTCGGCCGGGGCGAAGGGGTGCAGGTTGCCGAATTCGGCCCAGGTCACCGGGATCATTTCGCTGGCAGCGTTGAGTTTCATGGTGCATGAACCCAGCGGGATCATACTGCGGTCCAGCGCCAGGTCCTTGTCGGCCAGCCGGCGCAGGTAGCGCATCAGTTCGGTTTCGCTGTGGTAGCGGTTGAACACCGGGTGTTCCAGGTAAGCCGAACTGCGCAGCAGCACCTCTGGCAGCAGCGTCGTGCTGGTGGCGGCCAGTGCGTCGAAGTCGGGCTGAGGCTGGTCGCCGCCCAACAGTTGCCACAGGCTTTGCACATCGGCCTGGGTGCTGGTTTCGTCCAGCGAAATGCCCACATGCCCGGCATCCACCTGGCGCAGGTTGATGCCCTGGGCGCGAGCCATTTCGTGCAGGCTGGCAGTATTGCCGCCGATGGCCAGGGTGAGGGTGTCGAACGCGCTGCTGCCCACCGGCTCGATACCCAGCGCACGCAGGCCTGCGGCCAGCACCGAGGTCAGCCCATGAATGCGTTCGGCGATGCGCTTGAGGCCCAGGGGGCCGTGGTACACGGCAAACATACTGGCGATGTTGGCCAGCAGTACTTGCGCCGTGCAGATGTTGCTGGTGGCTTTCTCACGGCGAATGTGCTGCTCGCGGGTCTGCATGGCCAGGCGCAGGGCCGTTTTGCCGAAGCGGTCGATGGACACGCCTACCAGCCGGCCCGGCATGTCGCGCTTGAACGCGTCACGGGTGGCGAAGTAGGCCGCGTGTGGCCCACCGAAGCCAAGCGGCACCCCGAACCGTTGGGCGCTGCCGATGGCCACGTCGGCCTCGAATTCGCCAGGCGGGGTCAGCAGGGTAAGCGCCAGCAGGTCGGCTGATACGGCCACCAGCGCGTTGGCATCATGGAACCGCTGCACCACTTCGCGGTAGTCCAGCACTTCGCCGGTGCTGGCCGGGTATTGCAGCAGCGCGCCGAAATACGCACTGACATCGCCCAGCTCACGTTCATCCCCCACCTCGATGCTGATACCCAGGGGTTCTGCACGGGTGCGCAGTACATCGAGGGTTTGCGGGTGGCAGTGGACCGATGCAAAGAAGCTGTGGCTGGCCTTGTTCTTCGACAGGCGCTTGCAGAAGGTCATGGCTTCGGCGGCTGCGGTGGCCTCGTCCAGCAAGGACGCGTTGGCAATCGGCAGGCCGGTCAGGTCGCAGACCAGCGTCTGGAAGTTGAGCAGTGCTTCCAGGCGCCCTTGGGAAATTTCTGGCTGGTAAGGCGTGTAGGCCGTGTACCAGGCCGGGTTCTCCAGCAGGTTGCGCAGAATGGGCGCAGGGGTGTGGGTGTTGTAGTAACCCTGGCCAATATAGCTTTTGAACAGCTGGTTCTTGCTGGCGATGGCTTTGAGCGCTGCCAGCGCATCAGCTTCGCTCTGGCCCTGGTGCTCACCCAGCACGCTGGTGCCTTTGATGGACGCAGGGATGACGGCGTCTGTCATGGCCTGCAGCGAGTCGAAACCCAGGGTGGCGAGCATGGCCTGCTCGTCTTCGGTGCGCGGGCCGATGTGGCGTGCGATGAATTCGTTGGCAGTGCCGAGGTTGAAGGTCATGGCGGTTTCCTCAGGCGTCGTCGTTGGCGTTGAGCAGGCGGTCATAGGCCTGCTGGTCGAGCAGGGCGGTGACCTCGCTCATGTCGGCTGGCTTGAAGCGGAAGAACCAGCCATCACCCATGGGCGCTTCGTTGACCCGCTCAGGGCTGTCGTTGAGGGCGTCATTGACCGCGACCACCTCGCCGGCCAAGGGCATGTACACCCCGCTGGCCGCTTTCACCGATTCCACGGTGGACGCTTCGGCACCCTTCTCGTAGTGCTGAAGTTCGGGCAGTTGCACGTAGACCACATCGCCGAGGGCATGCTGAGCATAGGCCGTAATGCCCACAGTGACAGTGCCATCGGCTTCGACGCGCAGCCATTCGTGATCTTCGGTGAAACGCAACTCGCTCATGGGGGCTCCTCGTGAACCGGGACGGTGGCGCGATTGGGCTCGCGCTCTAGGTGGAAGATTGCTAGCAATAATGTGGCCAACTGAGGAATGCCCCCGTTAAACCAAAGGGTAGAGCGCGTCATAAGGATCTCGGTAGGGGTAGCGTGTATCGAATTCGTTACGCATAGATTCGGTCTAAAAAGTCTTTTCCCTTCAGGCCGTTGGAGGTGGGCGCTTTGTGAGCACTGTTTCGTTTTCGTGACGTCGTTACGAATTCGATACGGCCTAATGCTGCTTCTTATTGAGTGTTGATGTTTCCTTCAATTCTTCCTATTAGGAATCGACTTAGAAGCAATTCGAAAATCTCCTATATTCGACTCTCGTAATACTTCTCGAGCTTGTATGGGATCACCTGCGTTTGTGGCTCTTAGTTTGCATGGCTGCTGAGAGTACCTATCTTCATGGGTCAAGTTAGCAAGGAAGCAAAGCCCTCTCTCATATAGGCGGCGATAGCCAAGATGTCTAAAATAGTTTCTGATTACACTGAGAAAGCGTTTTTAGCCATGGCCTATGCTCAAACGGTGGAGCGCAGAACAGCGCTTGTCAGGCTTCAAAGACACCTAATCTCCCGATAGGCCCCGCCCTTACCCGCTCGAGGAGCTACCAGGTCACTGAGGAACGCCTCACCAATGGAATAATTGGGGCAGCCATCGCAGTCAGTCATTCGTCATCCATTTCCCAAAGATCAAGGCCTGCCTCGGTTTTCGTTGCAGATAGAAAACGCAAAACCTATTCTCGCCCCGCGTGCGAATGCCGTTGTCTGGGAGATTGCCTCGGCTGCTCCTGCGGTCCTAACCGTATTCAGCACCTCATCATTGAAATGCAACGATGTCAGATATTTTCCACGGCCTTTAAGGCATTTGAAGTAAACGTGAGGGCCGTGATGGCCAAGCGAGCGAGGCAGTGAACGTGGCTCTACCCAACCGTGAAAACG
>NZ_BCAV01000029.1:0-144057 GCF_001320125.1 Pseudomonas sp. NBRC 111119 | reverse complement strand
CCAGGTACCACGCCTCCGGTGCCGGCGGTTTCTCGCACCCCACCGCTACAACTCGAGCGGGCAACGGCTCCAGAGTCGACGAGGACTGACAGCCGCAGATCAGTGGTAGCAAGCCGGTCACGCAGGCGAGCTTGAGTTTGTTGCGCATCCTCCATCTCCTTCCAGTGATTTTGTGCCTGGGCCTGCAGGCGAGCCTCCAGGGCGCTACGGGCTTGCTGTTGTTCAGCTAGATGATCAAGCGCGGCAGCCGCCGCCCTCTCCCGCTCTAGGCCGCTGATACGATCCTTCTCTGCCAGCTGCTTGCCGTAGTCGTCGGCCTGGTCAGCGAGCTGCGTGTTGTATGCGTTAGCCTGCCAAACCCAAGCTATCCGGGCGCCGACCGCACAGGCGATTAGCAGCGCCGCGACAGCCAATAGGCGGGAGCCCCACCCGTTCATTGCAGCACCTTAAGCGCTAGCGCGTAGATGGCCTTTCGATCCTCCAGGCCATTGGTACCGCCGTTGATGCGCTTGGTGATGGCCAGGAGGTCACCCTTGTCGGCCAGGCTGTTCAGGCCCTCCTTCTGCCAGAACCAGCCTGCCGACATGGATGCGTAAACCGGGTGCTCAAGCAGCTCTGGCGTGTTCAGCAGCCGGCTATCTCCGAACAGGGCTTCGCTGCAGGCTTCATAGTTGGAGCGGCCAGTCACTTGAATTAGCCCTCGTCCGCGATAGAGCTGGCCATCCCCATCCGGCTCAGGCGTGTTACCAAGCCGCTGGGCCAGGCGACCGGCGTCGTACTTGGACAGGTACTTGTCATTACCGAGTTCGCGGACGTACTGCAGCTGGCCCGACTCATGTCCGATCTGAGCCAAGAACGCGGCCATGCGCAGACGCGTACGATGGCGTAATTGCCCATAGTGGCGTTGAGGCCGGGAACGAAAACGCCGGCTTTGCGGCCGGCGTTCGGGAGGATCTGTAATAGCTGCTTCTCGCTAATAGGCATCGCTTTATCTCCAATGGTTGATGGGCTACGCCGCAGATATGTCCACGATGCGCAGCGGCTTGGTATGTTTCTTTTTCTTGCCCTTGGCTTTCGCCTTGCCCTGCTTGCCGCCGTTGCACTCAACCGTGGTCGACAAGCCCGAGGGCATAAACACCTGCTCCACGCTGTCTACCAGGTACTCGCCATCGAGCCCGTTTTTGAAGCCCTGGGCGTTGATCGAGCGTTCGGCAAACAGGTCGGTGCGCCCGAGCATTTCCAGGCGCACGCCGGCGGTGCTGGGGTTGAACACCGCCAAGCGAGCCTTGGCCGCCTGCTCGGCAGCGCCCTTGTCGCGGTAGATATGTCGGTCGGTGTGCACGGCGGGCAGGCCTTCGGGCGCTTCGTCGTTGCCCAGCTCCACGACCTTGAGCTCGCCGGTTTTCTTGTCCTGGTGCTGCGTCTTCACGGCCTTCTTTGTGGTGCGGTCGCCCAGGCGGAAGCTGTAGCGGTTCACATCACTGCGCTGGATGGTGACGGCACCAAAGGCCTTGCCACCGGGGGTGCTGCCACCTTGGCGCGGCATGACCAGCAGCTGCCCGTCACCCACCTTGGCCGTGCAGTCGTACTGCCTGGCCAGGCGGGTGATGAAGTTAAAATCGGACTCGTTGCGCTGGTCGACGCGGGCCACCTTGGTCTGCACGGTGCAGCCAGGTTTCCACCCGTTGCGCCCAGCCAGGTCACTGACGATCTGCGCAAGCGGCACGTTCTCCCAGCTGCCGCTACGGGTGGTTTTGCCGCTGCCGCGCATGTCGCTGGCCTTGCCGCGCAGGGTGATGGTGTCCGGCGGGCCAGTTACCTCGATTTCATCCACCCGCTAACCTTGCAGGTTGATCTCGTACTCTCACGCTGCCCTGACCAGCGACACCACTGAACCCAAGCGAGCTAAATCATTGCCGGCGGTCTGCGGTTTGATGGCACCACCAGCAGGGCTCATACGCCATAGAGCATAGTCCACCAGCACCTGCTTGCTGATGTCGGAGTCGACCATCTCACCCAGGTAGCTGTTCTTCATGGCGTTCAACGTGCGTCGCTTGGCCTCGCCCAGAGGCCGGGCTTTCTCTGGCTCAATCAGGTAACAGTCGATCATCTGCTTGACCGTGTGCCCTACCCGGTTAACGCGCTCGATAGCACCAGGCTCAGCCAATTCGATTTCCCGTCGCTTCGCCCAGGCCACTGTGGCCTGTTTGCGGGCGAACGTTTGGCTCTCTTGGTAGACTGTCACCTCGTCGCGATTAATGCGGATCTGGACGAGGTAGCTGCTGCTGCCATCGGCCTTTTAACGTGTTCGATCGTTGCGATCTTAGATTGGTACACGTCGTCTGTCGGTTGGTACGTTGTACCAACGGCTTGGTAAAAGCGCCCCAAAACCCCGAAAATTGGTACAAAAAACGTTGAACGAGATGACCGCAAAATCAGGCTCAAAGCCAGAAACCACGTGCCCTGAGCCGTCCCGCCGCTTCAGCGTTGCCCCCATGATGGACTGGACCGACCGCCACTGCCGGTTCTTCCTGCGCCTGCTCTCCAAGCACACCCTGCTCTACACCGAAATGGTTACCACCGGTGCCCTGCTGCACAACGACGCCCAGCGCTTCCTGCGCCACGATACCAGCGAACACCCACTGGCCTTGCAGCTGGGCGGCAGTGTGCCGGCAGACCTGGCTGCCTGCGCCAGGCTCGCTGAGCAGGATGGTTATGACGAGGTCAACCTGAATGTCGGTTGCCCCAGCGACCGGGTGCAGAACAACATGATCGGCGCCTGCCTGATGGCGCATCCGGCGCTGGTGGCTGATTGCGTGAAGGCCATGCGCGATGCGGTGTCGACCCCGGTGACGGTCAAGCACCGCATTGGCATCAATGGGCGCGACCGTTATGCCGAGCTGCGCGATTTTGTAGGCCAAGTGCGCGAGGCTGGGTGCCGCAGCTTCACTGTGCATGCGCGTATCGCCATTCTTGAAGGCTTGTCGCCGAAAGAGAACCGCGAGGTGCCACCGCTGCGCTATGACGTTGCGGCGCAGCTGAAAGCGGATTTCCCAGACCTGGAAATCGTGCTCAACGGTGGTATCAAAACCCTGGCAGAGTGTGAAGCGCACCTGCAAACCTTTGATGGTGTGATGCTGGGGCGCGAGGCTTATCACAACCCTTACTTGCTGGCAGACGTGGACCAGCGGCTGTTTGCCAGCGCTGCGCCGGTGGTTACGCGCAGCGAAGTGATGATGCAGTTGCGGCCTTACATTGTGGCGCATATGGAAAGTGGCGGTGCGATGCACCATGTCACCCGGCATATTCTTGGGCTCGCCCAGGGGTTCAAGGGGGCGCGGCGGTTCAGGCAGTTGCTGTCGGCGGATATTCACAAGGCGGCGGAGCCGCTGGTGGTGTTTGATCAGGCGTTGGAGTTGCTGCAGGGGCGGTGATTTTTGGTGGCCTTGGGGTTGGGGCTGCTTTGCAGCCCATCGCGAGCTTTGCTCGCTCCTACGCTGAATGGGGTATGGGGCGGGCAAGCGATCCCAGCCTGTTTATGCCGAGACGTTCTAAACGTCGGCCTGGCGACTACGGTCAAATGCTTGCACGTTCGCGCTGCGCCCCACCTACGCGGGAACCTGGCCCCCAGCGCACACTCGAACAGTCACCTCTCGTAAAGCCTTGCCCTTGAGCGACCCTCGGGGCTGGGGTAATGTCGAGTCATTGCACAGGACAGAGCACGCCCATGACCTCCAAGCTGGAACAACTCAAGCAGTTCACCACCGTGGTCGCCGACACCGGTGACCTGGACGCCATTACCCGTCTGAAACCGGTCGATGCCACCACCAACCCGTCGCTGCTGCTCAAGGCAGCGGCCATCCCGGCTTATGCCGACTTGCTCAAGCAGGTTAAAGCCGAAGCCAAGGGTGACGTGGACCTGGCCTGCGATGCGTTCGCGGTGGCGGTGGGCTCCGGCATTCTCAAGGCGATCCCTGGGCGGATTTCCACCGAGGTGGATGCACGGTTGTCGTTCGATGAGCCTGCACTGCTGGCGAAGGCCCGCACCCTGATCGGCCTGTACGACAAAGCCGGTGTCGGCCGTGACCGCGTGCTGATCAAGCTGGCGTCTACCTGGGAAGGCATCCGCGCCGCTGAGAAGCTCGAGCAGGAAGGCATCCAGACCAACCTCACCCTGCTGTTCTCCTTCGCCCAGGCCCAGGCCTGCGCCGATGCGGGCGTGTTCCTTATTTCACCCTTCGTAGGCCGCATCTACGACTGGTACAAGAAAAGTACCGGCAAGGAATACACCGGCGCAGAAGACCCAGGCGTGCAGTCGGTTACGCGCATCTACAACTACTACAAGGCCAATGGCTACAACACTGTGGTGATGGGTGCCAGCTTCCGCAACGTTGGCCAGATCGAACACCTGGCGGGCTGCGATCGCCTCACCATCAGCCCTGAACTGTTGCAGCAACTCAGCGATGATCAGGGCGACCTGCCGCAGGTGCTCAAACCCGGCAATGCCGGTGAGTCAAAGCAAGCACTCAACGAAAGCCAGTTCCGCTGGGCCATGAACGAAGACGCCATGGCGACAGAGAAGCTCGCCGAAGGCATTCGCCAATTCGCCCGCGATCAGGAAAAGCTCGAGAAGGTGATGGCAGAAAAGGCCTGACACAGTTCGCGTTTGCCTAACGGGCGGGAAATGTTCAGCATTTCCCGCCCGTTTTGCTTCTGCCCTTGCAATCCTGACTAGGCCCATGCGGCCGGCCCTCGCTCACATGACCACGCCTCCTGTACTACCCCTTGTCCTCGCCGGCCCGATACTTCGCCGGCTGGAGCCTCAACGCCTGGCTATCTGGCTGGCAGCCACACAACCGCTGCAGCCCGACGTCGTGTTCCCTTCGGCCGAAACCGAGGTGGAATGCCAGGTGGTTGCGGTGGGGCAGCATGCGTTCATCCACCTGCTGGAAGTTCGCTTCGAGCAGCCGCTGCCCTGCGACCAGTGGCTGGACTACGACGTGCTGATCAATGGGCAGGGTATTGCAAGCTGGGCACCGCACCTGCTCTACCCCGGCCAGCAGCACCCCAACCTGGTGCTGCGCGGGCGGCTTGATCACCTGCTGCATGGCTCCTGCCGCAAACCGCACCACCCCGCCGCTGACGGCCTGCTGTGCGCTGATCGGTTGCTTGAGCAGTGCACACAGCCCCAAGATCGCCCGGCAGTGCTGATGATGACAGGGGACCAGGTATACGCCGACGATGTGGCAGGCCCCATGCTGCGAGCCATTCATACATTGATCGAACGGCTGGGGTTGCACGACGAGCAGCTCGATGGCGCAGTGGTGGCGGACAGCCAAGCCTTGTACCGCCACCCAGCCAGCTACTACCACCGCGCCCATCTGCTACCCGCACAAGCCCGTAACGAAAACCTGCGGGCGCGGTTTTTCGGTGGCAAGCGCAAGCCGATCTTCTCGTCCAGCAACGCCGACAACCACCTGGTCACCTTCGCCGAAGTCATGGCCATGTACCTGTTGGTATGGTCGCCCGTGCCTTGGCAACTGGTGCACCTGGACATGCCCGAGAGCCTCGACCCTGCATGCCGCACGCGCTATCAGCGCGAATTACCGCTGGTGCAGGGGTTCGCCGAACGCCTGGGCCAAGTCGCCCGGGCAATGGCTCACCTGCCCAGCCTGATGATTTTTGACGACCACGACATCACCGACGACTGGAACCTCTCGGCGCAGTGGGAGCACACCGCCTACGGCCATCCACTTTCGCGACGCATCATCGGCAATGCCTTGATGGGATACCTGGTGTGCCAAGGCTGGGGTAACGACCCGGACGGGTGCGGGCCATTGATCAAACGCTGCCAATCAATGAACGCGCACAACCAGGATGCGCTGATCGGCGAACTGTTGCGCTTCCAGGGCTGGCAATTCAGCCTGCCTACCCACCCGCCGTTGCTGGTGCTCGACACCCGCACCCGCCGCTGGCGCAGTGAAGGTAACCCGGCCAGGCCCTCCGGCCTGATGGACTGGGAGGCCCTGAGCGAATTGCAGCAGGCATTGCTGGACCACCCCTCTGCGGTGGTCGTGTCGCCAGCGCCTATCTTTGGCGTGAAACTGATCGAGACCGTGCAAAAAGTATTCAGTACCCTGGGTTATCCCCTGCTGGTGGACGCCGAGAACTGGATGGCCCACCGCGAAGCCGCACAGGTCATCCTGAACATCTTTCGCCACTCGCGCACACCTGGGCATTACGTGGTGCTGTCAGGGGATGTGCACTACTCATTCGTCTACGAAGTGTTGATCCGCGACCGGCAGCACAGCCCACACCTGTGGCAGGTCACCAGCAGCGGGATCAAGAACGAATTCCCCAGGCGCCTGCTGGATGTGCTCGACCGCCTCAACCGGTGGCTCTACGCGCCAAGGTCGCCTCTGAACTGGTTTACGTCGCGCCGTGAAATGCAGGTTGAGCCACGCACACCCAACCGCAGCCAGGCCGGCGAAAGGCTCTGGAACGGGGCAGGTTTGGGGCAGGTATTCTTTAACGAGCAAGGGCGCCCGGCGCGGGTTTATCAGCTTGACGCGGGCGGTGGCGAGGCTACCGAGTTTGAGCGCCGGTAAAGGATCAGCTGCGTTCCAGCGCACTCACAAGGTCATGGAAGGCTTCACGGTTCGAGTCGTTCAGGCCCATGAGGATTTTGTGCGCCTCCAACACCTTGGAGCGCACCACTTCTTCGTTCTGGTCCTGCGAAGGCAAGTCGGCAAGGCATTCCGGGCAGGGTATCGGGCGGTCGACGATGTTGAACACCTGGTCGAAGCCCATCGACTGCAGCAGCCGGGAAATGTCCGGGTTGGTGGTTACCACGGTCGGCAACAAGCCCACTTTCTGGCGTGACAGTATCGACAGCTTGGCCAGCAGGCCCAGGGTGGTGCTGTCGATGCTCTCGGTTTCGGTGAGGTCGATGACAATGGTCGAGAAATTCAGCGCGGTGAAAATTTTCTCGATCGTTGCATCCAGCGCAGAACACAAGGTCAGGCGCACTTCACCGACAAATTTCAGTACGAAGGTACCGTTCTGCTCGGCGAACTGGATTCTACCGGTACTCATTGAAGGTTCCTGCTCAACACCAATAGGGCGATATCATCCGGCATCTCCCCAAGCGTAGCCAATCCAAAACGTTGACGCAGCCCATCCAGGCTACCACCTGCTGCCCTGACGATCTCCGGCAGGGCGGCTTCTTTATCTTTGAGCGTGGCACCCGGCAAAAGGTCCAGAATACCGTCGGACATCAGGCTGAGGCTGAACCGCGGTGGCAATTCGATCACCTGGTCCTGATAGCTCGCTTCGTCGAACAGCCCTACCGGTAAGCCACGGCCTTCGAGGTAGCGGGTGTGCTCCGGGGTGTGCAACACCGGCAGGGGCAGGTGCCCGCCAACGGCGTAGGTCAGCAGGCCGGTGTCCTCGTCGATCACACCCCCCACCATCGTCACGTGCTTGCCGAGCTTGCAGTTGATCAACCCACGGTTGATATGGCTGAGCACTTCCGACGGTTTGAAGTCGGGCATCTTGCCGCCACGCTTGAATTCGAACAACAAACGCGTGGTCATGAACTTGAGCAGCACCGTGACGAACGCCGACGATGCACCATGGCCAGACACATCGGCGAGATAGAACGCGATGCGGCGCTCATCCACGCGGAAGTAGTCGGCGAAATCGCCAGACAAGTACAGCGATGGAATGATCTGGTGCTCGAAAGCGAAGTCGCCCGCTACCCAAGGGCTTTCGGGCAGCATGTTCATCTGCACCTGGCGCCCGGCGGTCTGGTCTTCCTGCAACAGGTGCAGGCTGGCTTCCAGTTCGCGGTTGGCGGCTTCGAGCTTGCCACGGTAGCGCTGGTTTTCAAGCATCAGGTGCGCCCTGTCGAGCGCGCGCCGTACCGACAGCTCAAGTACCGCCAAGTCTTCCAAGGGCTTGATGAGGTAATCGGCAGCACCCAGGCGCAAGGCCTCGACTGCATCGGTCATGACCCCTGCACCCGACACAACGATCACCGGCAACTGCGGCGCGCGTGCACTGATCTGGCGGATCAGTTCGAGCCCGCCCATCTGCGGCATGCGCAGGTCGCAGATCACAAGATCAGGCTGGTGTTCTTCGAAGACCTGGAGCCCCTGCTGGCCGTTGCCAGCCTGGAGAACGCTGAAGCCACTGTCTTCAAGGTAGGCGGCGAGGCTTGCACGGACCACGTCGTCGTCATCGATGATCAGCAGCGTTGCACTGGTTTTCTGCATGTGGGCGAACGGCGCCGATTTGGGTTGGTGCAGCGGTGTCGGCAAGGCAGACGGCCAGCTACGGGAGTTCTATTTGTTCACACTCTACCTGAGTTGTAGGCCAAGAACACCTGCCCGGCAACTGTCAGAGCGACCTTGTAAGGCGCAGACGGTACTCCCATCCGCCAGGCGTTTCAAGCGTGTAACGGTCAGCCAGGGCGCTCTTTACAGGGCAAATCACCGGGAGTTATAAGAAAGCCGACCAGTGCAACCCTAACGGAAGGATGCAGCATGTCTAACACGTCCATTAGCCACAGCGAAAAACGCGATTTCATACGCATGCGCATCGATACCGAGGTGACCCTGCTGCACGAGGGCCAGGTCATTGCCGCCGTGTGCCTGGACCTGTCCAGCAGTGGCATGCAGGTGCAGGCGCCACAAAGCTTTCAGGTGGGTGATCAGCTGGAAGTGCGCATCGACTCCGACCACCCGTCACTCAAAGGCCTGCGTGCCAGCACGGAAGTGGTGTGGATTGCGGGCCAGCCAGACGGGCAACACACCTTTGGGCTGCGCATTCTGGCCATGCATTGACCCAAGGGGCCGCGGTGCGGCCCCCCCTCTCCATCAGAAGTCGTCTTCGACCTCGCCGTCGCGCACCTTGAACTCGCGGTTCTGCAGGTAGGCGTTGCGGATGAAGATGTACTTGTCACCCTGAATCAGCTTCTCGGCAGACAGCAGGCTGGCGCGAGTATCCACTACGTCGAGGGCGAAGATGGAGTTGCGCGTTGGCACATGGTCGATGTAGCGGTAGGGCCTGGTGAAGGTGTCCGGGTACTTGGCCACGCCGTCACGCACAGTGCTCGGGCCCAGTAGCGGGATTACCACGTACGGGCCACTTGGCACCCCCCAGTAGCCCAAGGTCTGGCCGAAGTCTTCATCACTGCGCTGCAGGCCCATCTTGGTACCCACGTCGAAGAAGCCGCCCAGCCCGAAGGTGGTGTTGACGATGATTCGCGCAGTATCCACGCCCGCCGCATGCGGCTTCAGTTGCAGCACGTTGTTGGCCAGGTTGGTGACATCGCCCAGGTTGCGGAAGATGTTATGGATGCCGTCTTCAAGAAATTGCGGCGTGACAAACTGGTAGCCCTTGGCCAACGGCTTGAGCGCGTAGGTGTCGAGGGTATCGTTGAAACGGAAGATCGGGCGGTTGACCGCTTCCCAGGGATCTTCCTCGGTGGCGGCCTGGGTGGCTGCCACGGGTGCCAGCAACATGCCGGCACAGACACAGGCCTGGGTGACTCGTTCGATCACACTGGCACCGATCCTACGCATAGTGTTTCTCCATCGGGTTTTCGGCCGCAAGCGCAACCGGTCGCGCTGCTGTAAGGCGGCAGTATAGAGACTTGCGTGCCGATAAACAGCTTTGCAAGTGTATATGGATTTATTGTGACCAAGTGTTGCTCAAGACGTGCTGTCACAGCACGGCAACATTTATTCAATAATCTGCCGGCTATTTGCGAGGACGTTGCCATGGATGCTGAACCGGCCTTCACAGCGGTACTGTTCGGCTTGCGCGGCTGCCTGGTACAAAGCGCCGAAACCGGCCCATCGCCCGCCCCCGGGGCCCTGGCCACCCTCGCCCACCTGCGCGAGCGCCAGGTGCCCTGCATCTGGGTGGATGACCTCACAGGCCCGCCCAGCCAGCCCTTCACCAATGTGCTGCCAGGCTGGTTGCCTGGGCACCGGGAGCAAGGCGCCCGCTGGCCTGCCCCCAACGGTTGCTGGCAGGCACTGATAGCGCTGGGCAGCCAGCGCCTGGACGGCTGTGTACTGGTCAGCGGCGAACCTGGGCTGTTGCAAGCCGGCCTCAATGCAGGGCTATGGACGGTTGGCCTGGCCGCCTGCAGCCCACACTGCGAGCGCAGCGCCCGTGAGTGGCAGGGCATGACTGCGCAGCAGCAGGGTGCGGCGCGCGGCAAAGCGACCCTGGAACTGTTCAGCCTGGGGGTGCATTCGGTGATCGACCACCTGGAAGCCCTGGACAACTGCCTGGCGCATATCGCCCAGCGCCGCAGCAAGGGTGAAAAACCCTGACACAGCACCCTTGACGCGGGTCATGCAAAGCCGCTGCAGGTGGATTACGCTTTACACAGGCCAGAACCTTTGCCGCTTCGCTGAGGTCCATGGCTTGCCAAGCCATTGATGGAGAAAAGCCAATGCCTGCCCGCGAACTGCAAGAGCGTCTGAACACCCTGCGCGAGCAACTGGACCGCAACGTTCCGCTCTCGGATGAAGAGCTGGCCGCGCTGCACGAAGAAGCGCGCCAGATCGAGGCGCAGCTGAAACTTGAGGAAGCCACCCCTGACAACAATGTGGTCGATGGTGTGAACCTTGCCATCGAACGGTTCGAGGCGGAGCACCCTGACCTTACGGCCACGCTGCGCAGTATTGCCAACTCGTTGCACAGCATGGGTATCTGAGGTTACCCGGGGGCCTTGGCCCCCGGTCGCAACCCGCGTTCGCCCGTGACTCGGGGCCGGGCTACTGGCGCACCAGGCGGCCGTTGGCTGGGGTGATGGTGGTGGTGCTGCGGTAGGGGTTGATGTCCAGCCCGCCACGGCGCACGTAACGGGCGTACACGGTCAAATGCTCCGGCTGGAGCAGGTTTTTCAGGTCCAGATAAATGCGTTCCACGCACTGTTCGTGGAAGTCGGCATGTTGACGGAAGCTGATGAGGTAAGTCAGCAGGCTGGCATGGTCCAGCGCCCTGCCCTTGTACTCCACCACGACGCTCCCCCAGTCGGGCTGACCGGTCACCGGGCAGTTGGACTTCAGCAAGTGGCTGTGCAGGGTTTCTTCCACCACGCGCTGGGTATCACAGCGCAGCAGTTCAGGCTGAGGCTGTTCGTAGTTGCTGATGGCAACGTCCAGCGCATCTACACACAGCCCTGGCAACGCCACCACGCCCTGCGCCTCGACCTCGGCCAGGGTGCGAACCCTGACCGCTACCGCCTTGCCGGCGGCGGCTGACAGGTCGTTTTCCAGGCACGCCTGCAACTGCTCGAACGACGCGAACACGGTCTGGTTCAGCGAGTTGAGATAGAGTTTGAACGACTTGGATTCAATGATGTTCGGCGAGTCGGCAGGGATCGCAAACTCACCGATTGCCACCACGGGCTTGCCCGATGGCAATAGCCAGGACAGCTCGAAACAGTTCCAGTAATCCACGCCCTGCCATGGCAAGGTCTGGGCAGTGACGCCCAGTTCCGCCCACTTGGCGGTGCGCGGAATCGGGAACAGCAACTGCGGCGTATAAGTAGCGATGTACTCGCTGGATTTGCCCAGCGGTGAGTGTTCGGCGGCGGGGTGCATGGAAACTGACCTGCAAGTTCGAAATTGCCCCTAGTCTACCGGTTTTGCGCCCCGCCTTGCAGCGCCCGTCACTCGATGGTCAACGGGCCGACCATGCCGGCCTGGTAGTGCCCGGGTACATTGCAGGCGAACTCGATGGGCGCCGAGGTGCGGAAGGTCCACGTGAGCTCGGCGCGCTGGCCGGGCATCACCAGCACGGTGTTTCCGCCACCGTGGGCATGCCCACCCGCCTGCTCTGCGCCTTGAGCATGGCCTGCCATCTGCCCGTGATCCATGCCCTGATGCCCGCCAGCTGCGCTATACAGCTTACCCTGCATGGCCACCATCTCCTTCTGGTGCTCCTCGTGCATGGCCTTGGTGCCCAAGTTGAACTCATGGGGCAGCTGGCCCTCGTTCACCAGCACGAAGCGCACGGTTTCACCTGCTTTTACCTGCAGGTTCTTGGGCTCGAAGGCAATGTCCTTGAGCAGCACCTCGACGGTGCGGGTTGCTTTCGCAGCCGGCGCAGGCTCACCGAAGGGGAAGCGTTGCGCAGGCTCTGCAAGCGCAGGCAGGCTGGCCAATGCAAGGGCGGATGCGATCAACAGGCGGTACATGGCGTCTCCACAACTCAACGATCAGATGCCGCAAACCTTAAACTGCCGCGACTGCCAGCAAGCTGACCGCAACATTACAACTTTGTCAGTTTGGCTAGGAGCATGCCGGGTCACGTATCATTTGATACCCCGCAACGCCGGAGCCCAAGCCCGCAATGAAACTGCTGATCGTCGAAGACCAGGCCCGCACCGGCCAGTACCTGAGCCAGGGCCTGAACGAAGCCGGCTTCGCCACCGAGCTGGCCACCGACGGCGAAACCGGCCAGTTCCTGGCCCTGACCGGCGGCCACGACCTGTTGATTCTCGATGTGATGCTGCCAGGGCGGGACGGCTGGCAGATCCTTCAGGCCGTGCGCCAGGCAGGCCTGGGCACCCCGGTGTTGTTCCTGACCGCCCGTGACGCGGTGGCAGACCGGGTGCGGGGGCTGGAACTGGGTGCCGATGACTATCTGGTGAAGCCGTTCGCATTCTCCGAATTGCTGGCCCGGGTGCGCAGCCTGCTGCGCCGGGGAGCCAGCCCGGCCAGCGAAACCTCACTGGGCCTGGCCGACCTGCGCCTGGACCTGATCCGCCGCCGCGCCGAACGGGCCGGCCAGCGCATCGACCTGACCGCCAAGGAATTCGGCCTGCTGGAACTGCTGCTGCGCCGCCAGGGCGAAGTGCTGCCCAAATCACTGATCGCCTCGCAGGTGTGGGACATGAACTTCGACAGCGACACCAATGTGATCGAAGTAGCGATCCGCCGGCTGCGCCTGAAAATCGACGACGCGCATGCCAACAAGCTGATCCACACTGTCCGCGGCATGGGCTACGTGCTTGAAGAGCGGGCACCGTGATGGGCAAGGTATCGCTGGTCAACCGCCTGGCGCTGCTGTTCGCCGCCTGCACAGCCGCCGTGTCGCTGGGGGCCGGCCTGCTGTTCAACCACGCCAGTGAGCAGCACTTCATCGAGCTGGACCAACAACTGCTGGAATCCCGGCTGTCCTTGCTGCGCGCGCAACTGGCCGGGGTCACCCGCGCCGAAGACCTGCGCGCCCGCCTGCCCGCCTTAAGGGCCGAACTGGGTCACCAGGCCGACCTGGGCCTGCGCATCACCGCCAGCGACGGCACACGCTGGTTCGAAAGCCGCAACGGGTTACCTGCACTGCCGGTGCCCGGCGGCCTTGCCACCTTGCACGCCCAGGGCACCGATTACCGCAGCCTGGCGCAACCGTTGCTGCCGGGCGCCCCGCAGTCGCCGCAAGTGGCGTTGTACCTGGATATCACTCACCACCAGCATTTTCTGCAGAGTATGCAACGGTTGATCTGGCTCACGGTGGGCCTGTCGGCGCTGGCCACTGCGCTGCTGGGCGCCTGGGCTGCACGCAGCAGCCTGCGGCCGTTACGGCAAATGGGCCAGGTGGCGGCCAGCGTGGGCGCACGCTCGTTGACCACACGCCTGCCGGTGGCGCAGATGCCCGACGAGCTGGCAGAACTGGCCACCGCCATGAATGCCATGCTGCAACGCCTGGACGACGCCTTCCAGCGTCTGTCGGCGTTTTCGGCCGACATCGCCCATGAGCTGCGCACGCCATTGTCCAACATGCTCACCCACACCCAAGTCACCCTCACCCGCCCGCGCAGCCTGGAGGAATACCACGAGGCACTGCATGGCAACCTCGAAGCGCTGCAGGGCATGGCGCAAATGATCAACGACATGCTGTTCCTGGCCAAGGCCGACCATGGCCTGCTGGTACCGGGGCAGACGCCGCTGGCGCTGCATGAAGAAGCAGATGCCCTGCTGGAGTTCTACGCGCCCCTGGCCGAAGACAACAGCGTGACCCTGCATCGCGAAGGGCAGGCCACGCTGAGCGGCGACCGGCCGATGTTGCGCCGGGCACTGTCCAACCTGCTGGACAACGCCCTGCGCTTCACCCCCAACGGTGGGCAGGTGCAGGTGACCTTGCAACCCGGGCCTGTCATCTGCGTGGCCAATACCGGCGCAGCCATCAGCCCGGCCGCCCTGCCGCGGCTTTTCGACCGTTTCTATCGGGTAGACCCGGCCCGCCACGAAGGCAGCCGTGAGCATGCGGGGCTGGGCCTGGCGCTCACCAAGTCCATCGTGCAAGCCCATGGTGGGGACATTACGGTAGCGTGTGCAAACGGCTGGACACGCTTCGTGATCACGTTCTCAGAAGCGCACTGAGAGGGGCGCAGCACGCCCCTCCTGGGGTACCGGCTGTGGTTACACAGCCAGGCCGATCGCCGGCTGCACCTGCGAGGCGCGGTAGGCCGGGTAGAGGGTGGCAAGGAAGCTCATCACCAGGCCAGCCGCGCAGATGATCGCCACATCCCCCCACTGCAGCTCGGAGGGCAGGCTGCTGATGAAGTACACGTCCGAGGTAAAGATGTGCTGGCCGCTCACGCGCTCCAGCCAACCGACGATCTGGCTCACATTCAGCGCGGCAATCACACCCAATACGCCGCCGATGAGCGTGCCGACCACCCCGATCAGGCTGCCTTGCACCATGAACGTGCCCATGATCTGCGCAGGCGTGGCACCCAGGGTGCGCAAAATGGCGATGTCCGGGCCCTTGTCGTTCACCACCATTACCAGGGTGGCAATGATGTTGAATGCGGCCACGGCGATGATCATCATCAGCAACAGGCCGATCATGGTCTTTTCCATCTTCATGGCACTGAACAGGCTGCCCTGGGTGTGGGACCAATCATCGGCGCGGTAGCCGTCGCCCAGTTGCGCAGCAATGGCCTTGGACACCTGCGGCGCGGCGTACAGGTCATGCAGCTTCAGCCGTACGCCCTGCACCTGGCCCGGCGCCCAGCGTTGCATGGCTGCGGCATCGGCCATGTGAATGTAGGCCTGGGAACCGTCGAGTTCGGCGCCCACCTTGAAGATGCCCACCACGGTCAGGCGCTGCATGCGCGGCGTGATACCGCCTGGCTCGGTGCTGATTTCCGGCACGATCAGGGTCAGCTTGTCACCGGTATTGAGGCGAAAGCGCCGGGCGGTCAGCTCGCCGATCACCACCCCGTACTCGCCGGGCTGCAGGTCCTGCAATTGGCCCTGGACGATGTGCTGGCCAACGATCGAGACCTTGCTCTCTTGCGCGGGGTCGATACCGCCCACCTGAATGGGCTGCATCGCGCCCTTGTAAGACAACATGCCTTCCATCTCGGTGATCGGCGCCGCCGCCATCACGGCCGGGTTCTGCAGGGCAGCGTCGGCCACCTTGTGCCAATCGTCCAGTGGCTGCTCGCCAAGAATGGCGGCATGGGGCACCAGGCCGAGGATGCGCGAGCTCATTTCGCGCTGGAAGCCGTTCATCACCGACAGCACCACGATCATTGCCAACACGCCCAGCGACAGGCCGATCATCGAAGTCATCGAGATGAACGAGATGAAGTGGTTGCGGCGCTTGGCCCGGGTGTAGCGCGCGCCGATAAAAATGGGCAAGGGTCTGAACATGTGCAAGAACACCCAATGAAAAACGGAAAACGGGGCGGGAGTGCCGCCCCGGCAAATCGGTCAGATCGCCACCAGGTGGCCGTCTTCGAGCTTCAGCACGCGGTCCATCTGACGGGCCAGGTTCAGGTCATGGGTGACTACCAGGAATGCCGTGCGCGATGCGCCCGACAGCTCCTGCATCAGCTCCTGTATGCCCTGGGCGGTGTGGTGGTCGAGGTTGCCGGTGGGCTCGTCGAGCATCACCAGCCCCGGGCGGTTGACCAGCGCCCGGGCAATGGCCACCCGCTGACGCTCACCGCCGGACAATTCTGCCGGCTTGTGGTTGAAGCGGTGGGCTAGGCCCACGCGCGTGAGCAGCGCTTCGGCACGCTCACGGGCCTCGGGAATGGGCGTACGGCCGATCAGCAGCGGCATGCACACGTTCTCGACGGCGGTGAACTCGGGCAGCAGATGGTGGAACTGGTAGACGAAACCCAGCGCCCGGTTGCGCAGCAGGCCGCGGGCACGCTCCCCCAACGCCGACAACTCTTCACCGGCCAGCCAGACGCTGCCCTGGGTCGGCCGGTCGAGGCCGCCCAGCAGGTTGAGCAAGGTACTCTTGCCCGAGCCAGAACTGCCGACGATGGCCACACGCTCACCGGGGTGCAGCTCCAGGTTGAGCCCGGACAATACCTGCACCGATTCCGGCCCCTCGTCGTAGGCCTTGCCCAGGTTGCGGCAACTCAGAACGGCTTTATCACTCATGCGCGACTCACTCATAACGTAGCGCCTCTGCAGGCTGGGTGCGGGCGGCACGCCAGGCCGGGTACAGGGTGGCGAAGAAACTCAGGACCAGCGCCGCACCACAGACCATGTACACATCCTGGGCCTGGATCTGCGAGGGCAGGTAATCGATGAAATACACGTCGGCATTGAGGAACTTGTGCCCGATCAGTTTCTCGATGCCGGCGATGGCGGCGCTGACGTTCAGCGCCGCGAGGATGCCGACCACGGCGCCGATCAGGGTGCCGATCACGCCAATCACCGTACCCTGGACCATGAAGATGAGCATGATCTGGCCCGGGGTAGCCCCCAGTGTGCGCAGGATGGCGATGTCGCCGCGCTTGTCGTTCACCACCATCACCAGCGTGGAAATGATGTTGAACGCAGCCACTGCCACGATCAGCAGCAACAACAGGCCGATCATGGCCTTCTCCATGCGGATGGCCTGGTACAGGTTGCCGTGGGTACGGGTCCAGTCGCGGCTGTAGAATTCCTGGTCGCCCAGGCGCTGGGCAATGTCATAGGCCACACGTGGCGCCTGGAACAGGTCATCGAATTTCAGCCGCAGGCCCTGCACCTGGTCGGGTTTCCAGCGGTGCAGGCGCGACAGGTCGCTGATGTTGGTCAGCCCCAAGTAGCCGTCGATCTCACCCGCACCAACGTGGAAAGTGCCCACTACGGTAAAGCGTTTCATGCGCGGGAACATGCCGGCAGGCGTCACACTGACCTCGGGGGCCACGAACGTGAGCTTGTCGCCAATGGCCACGCCCAGTTTGGCAGCGGCCTTGTCCCCGATCATGATGCCCCACTCGCCCGGCGCCAGCTGGTCCAGGCGGCCTTGCAGGAGGAACTTGTCGATGATCGACACCTCCCGCTCGCGCGCAGGGTCGATGCCGTTGAGCAACACCTTCTGCACCTTGCCATCGTGGGTCAGCAGGCCCTGCATCTGGGTGTAGGGCGCTACAGCCAGCACCTGAGGATTCTGCTTTACTTGTTGGGCAAGGGCCGGCCAGTCGGCGATGGGCTGGCCGCTCTCCAGGGTGGCATGCGGGATCATGCCCAACACCCGGGTGCGCATTTCGTGGTCGAAACCGTTCATCACCGATAGCACCACGATCATCACCACCACGCCCAGGGCGAGGCCGATCATCGAGGTCAGGGAAATGAACGAGACGAAGTGGTTACGGCGTTTGGCACGGGTGTAACGCGTGCCAATGAATGCGAAAAGAGGTCTGAACATGTCGGGGCTTGTTCGGATGAAAGGGAACGTCCTTGTGGCGAGGCGCCTGCGGCGGCTTTACACTCGGACCACTGCCGCTACCCAGGGTTCGCCATGACGACATTAGACGAAGAAGATCGCCGCGAATACTACCGCATCGCAGACCGCATCGCACTTCAATTAAGCCCCCTGAGCGCAGCGCAAGCCCTTGAGGCAAATGTGTTGCAGGATGAATCCCCACTGTTCAACCTGCTCAGCGAGCTGCATTTGTCCGACTTCGAGGCCCAGCACCTGCTGCGCCAGCTGAGCGACAAGGACCGCACCCTGGCCGCGTTCCTGCGGGCGCAGAACAAACGCCTGGACCTGCTCAGCGCAGTGGTGGCCCAGACCTTGCTCGGCGAAGTGGGCCAACCGCAACCGGTGGTCATCTCCGAGGGCGGCATCGAATGCGTGCAGGCCACCCCCGTGCCACCGGGCACCCGCGTGAAGGTGAAACTGGTGCTGATGCCGCGCGCCCATGGCCTGCTGCTGCGCGGCAAGGTCACCCACTGCGACCCGCGCAGCCAGGGCGGGTTCGACATTGGCACCGAATTTACCGACATGACCGACGCCCAGCGTCAATTGCTGGCCCGCTATATTCTGCAGCGCCAGCAACAACAGCGACGTGAGCAACTGGAACACAACGACCCTGCGTCCTGAATGCCTTTTCTCTCTGATTTGAAGGAACGAACGTGACCCTGATCTACGGCCATCGCGGCGCCAAGGGCGAAGCACCCGAGAACACCCTCAACAGTTTCCGCCAGTGCCTGTCTCACGGCGTGATGCGCTGCGAGCTGGACCTGCACCTGTCGGCAGACAACCAGCTCATGGTCATCCACGACCCGAGCCTCAAACGCACCACAGGCAAACGCGGCAAGGTGGTCGAGCACCCGGCGGCAGACCTGGTCAAGATCGACGCACGCAGCGGTGGCCCGGGCTGGGTGCAGCCCTGCCCTATTCCGCGGCTCGATGAGTTGTTCGAGAAGTGCCCGTTCGAGCACTGGCAGCTGGAAGTGAAAAGCGCCTCGCGCACCCGCGCCGCCACCACGGTTCTGGCCATTCGCGAGCTGGCACAGCAATACGGCCTGCTGGACAAGGTGACCATCACGTCAAGTTCACGTGAAGTACTGGGCGCCGCCCAGGAACTGGTGCCGGACGTGCAGCGCGGCCTGGTGGCCGAGTACGCCTGGCTGGACCCGCTGAAAGTGGCGCAGAACTACGGCTGCCAGATGCTGGCGCTGAACTGGACACTGTGCACCCCCGAGCGCCTGCTCAAAGCGCAGGGCCAGGGTTTGCACGTGTCGGTGTGGACGGTCAACGAACCCGCGCTGATGCGAAGGCTCGCCGACTTCGGCGTGGACAGCCTGATTACAGACTTTCCCGGTTTGGCCAGGACCACCCTCGGGCAGGGTTGAATTCGGTCTCTCCGACCGGCTCAGGCCACCGGTCGGAGCCGCTCAAAAAAGCCGGTTCAGGCCGTCGTACGCCGCTACCCGATAGGCCTCGGCCATGGTCGGGTAGTTGAACGTGGTGTTGACGAAGTACTTCAGGTTGTTCAGTTCGCCAGGCTGGTTCATCACCGCCTGCCCGATGTGCACAATCTCCGAAGCCTGGTAGCCGAAGCAGTGCACGCCCAGCACTTGCAGGGTTTCCCGGTGGAACAGGATTTTCAGCATGCCCTGGGGCTCACCGGCGATCTGCGCCCGCGCCATGCTCTTGAAGAACGCCTTGCCCACCTCGTACGGCACCTTGGCCTGGGTGAGTTCCTGCTCGTTCTTGCCGATGGAGCTGATCTCGGGAATGGTGTAGATGCCGGTGGGCACATCGTTTACGAAGCGCCAGCTACCGTTGTCGACGATGCTGCCAGCGGCAGAACGGCCCTGGTCGTGGGCAGCACTGGCCAGGCTCGGCCAGCCGATCACGTCGCCCGCGCCATAGATGTTCGACACGCTGGTGCGGTAGGCCTCGTCCACTTCGATCTGGCCGCGGCTGTTGACCTTGATGCCGATGTTCTCCAGGCCCAGCTTGTCGGTGTTGCCGGTACGGCCATTGCACCACAGCAAGGCATCGGCCTTGATCTTCTTGCCCGACTTCAGGTGCAGGATCACACCGTTGTCCAGCCCTTCCACGCGCTCGTAATCTTCGTTATGGCGCACGGTGATGTTGTTGTTGCTGAAGTGGTAACTCAGCGCCTGGGAAATTTCCGAATCCAGGAAGCTGAGCAACTGCCCCCGGTTGTCCACCAGCTCCACCAGCACGCCCAGGCCGCTGAAGATGGAGGCATATTCGCAACCGATCACACCGGCCCCGTATACGATCAATTTGCGCGGGGTGTGGCTGAGGCTGAGGATGGTGTCGCTGTCATACACCCGCGGGTGGTTGAAGTCGATATCGGCAGGGCGATAGGGGCGCGAGCCGGTGGCGATGATGATGTGCTTGGCGTTGAGTTTTTCAACTACACCGTTGGGGCACACCACCTCGATGGTTTGTTCGTCAGCGAAGCTGCCCGTGCCGAAGAACAGGTCGACGCGGTTGCGCGCATAGTAGCCGGTGCGCGAAGCCACCTGCTTGGCGATGACCTTTTCGGCGCTTTTCAGCACATCAGGGAACGAGAACCAGCGCGGCTCACCGATGGCGCGGAACATGGTGTTGGTGTTGAACTGCATGATCTGCCGCACTGAGTGGCGCAGTGCCTTGGACGGAATGGTACCCAGGTGAGTGCAGTTACCCCCGACCTGGCGACGGCTGTCCACCATCGCCACCTTGCGCCCTGCTTTGGCGGCGTTCATCGCCGCACCCTCACCGGCCGGGCCGGAACCCAGCACCACTACGTCGTAGTTGTAGACAGCCATGCGTACTCCTTCAGAACTGGCCCGCAAACCACGGTCGCTTGCGGGGCGCGATCATGTCGCCAGGGCGCCATGAGAAAATTCGGGTGCAGTCTAATCAAGCGTGAACGCCGCGCACATTAACCCTTGGTCGCGTCGTAGGCCAATTTTACCCGCACTACATAGGGTCACCGATTCCCTGGCGTTGATCATCCCTGCTGGTGCTTTCATTCGCCTTTCGACGCCTGCCGAATGCGGGGCAGTCACCCAGCCACTGCACAAAAACGTCGGCCATTCTCCGTCAAATGCCGGATGGAGTCACCCGGGCACTCACTTGGCCGCCGCCGGCCAGAACGAAAACGGGAACCCGAAGGTTCCCGTCTGCTCATGGCCTTGCAGGCGTATCAGTGCGGGAATGCTGGCGGGTTGACCCCGGCCATTTCTTCCATCACACGCACCACCTGGCAGCTGTAGCCAAACTCGTTGTCGTACCACACGTACAGCACGACACGGTTGTCGTTGCAGATGGTGGCCTCGGCGTCTACCACACCGGCGTGACGCGAACCGACGAAGTCGGTGGACACCACTTCCTGCGAGCTGACGTAGTCGATCTGCTTGTGCAGCTCCGAGTGCATGGCAGTCTGGCGCAGGTACTCGTTGATTTCTTCGCGGGTGGTGGCCTTGTCCAGGTTCAGGTTCAGGATGGCCATGGACACGTTCGGCGTCGGCACGCGAATGGCGTTGCCGGTCAGCTTGCCCTTGAGCACTGGCAAGGCCTTGGCGGCAGCGGTGGCAGCACCGGTTTCGGTGATGACCATGTTCAGCGGCGCGGCACGGCCACGACGGCTGCCTTTGTGGAAGTTGTCGATCAGGTTCTGGTCGTTGGTGAACGAGTGAACGGTTTCGACGTGACCATTGATGATGCCGTACTGGTCGTTGACAGCCTTGAGCACCGGCACGATGGCGTTGGTGGTGCAGGAGGCAGCCGAGATGATCTTGTCATCGGCAGCGATGTCACCGTGGTTGATACCGTGCACGATGTTCTTCAGCGCGCCCTTGCCAGGTGCGGTAAGGATCACGCGGCCAGCACCCGGGCAGGCCAGGTGCTGGCCCAGGCCGTCAGCATCGCGCCATACGCCGGTGTTGTCGACGATCAGTGCGTTCTCGATGCCGTACTGGGTGTAGTCGACTTCGCTCGGGCTCTTGGCGTAGATGATCTGGATCAGGTTGCCGTTGGCGGTGAGGGTGTTGTTGGCTTCATCGATGGTGATGGTGCCGTCGAACGGGCCGTGCACCGAGTCGCGACGCAGCAGGCTGGCGCGCTTGACCAGGTCGTTTTCAGCACCTTTGCGCACGACGATGGCACGCAGGCGCAAGCCGTCGCCACCACCGGTTTTTTCGATCAGGATGCGTGCCAGCAGGCGGCCGATGCGACCGAAGCCATACAGCACCACGTCGGTGCCCTTGCGCGCAGCAGCGTTCTGCTGGCCAACCACTTCGGCCAGTTCTTCGCGGACGAACTGCTCGGCCGTACGGCCATTGCCTTCCTGCTTGAACTTGTTGGCCAGCTTGCCAAGGTCGACCGAAGCGGCGCCCAGCTTCAGCTCGCTCATGGCCTTGAGCAGGGGGAATGTCTCGTGAACAGACAGTTCGGTTTCGTCGGTTTGGCGATGACGCGCAAAGCGGTGCGCCTTGAGGATCGAGATAACCGAACGGTTGATCAGGCTACGGCCATAAATCGAGCTCACCACATTGTTGTTGCGGTAGAGCTGACCGATAAGCGGGATCATCGCTTCAGCCAGGGCTTCACGATCGATCCACTCACCAAGACACTGGTCGGGCTTCTGAGTCACGGGAACCTTCCACATGTAGGGACAGAAAAAAGGGGCTACATTATGACGCCCCGATGCGTAACCGGCAATGAGCGCCTGTCGCGGTGACGCAGGCCAGCAATCATGCCCATCCAAGCCTGACAGCCGGCACGGTCACCGGTACAATCGACCTCTTTGCCGCAACGCTTGGAGTGCCATCTCCCGTGTCAGTTCTGCGCCTACCGCAACTGTCGGCCACGGCCGGCAAACAAACCTGGGGCAACCTGCCCGGGGCCGCCCTCAGCCTTGCCATCGCCGAGGCCGCCAGCAGCGCTGGCCGCTTCACCCTGCTGCTGACCGCCGACAGCCAGGCCGCCGACCGCCTCGAGCAAGAGCTGAAGTTCTTCGCCCCCGAGCTGCCGGTGCTGCCGTTTCCCGATTGGGAAACCCTGCCGTACGACCTGTTCTCGCCGCACCAGGACATCATTTCCCAGCGCATCGCCAGCCTGTACCGGCTGCCGGAGCTCAGCCACGGCATCCTGGTGGTTCCCATCACCACCGCCCTGCACCGCCTGGCGCCTACACGGTTTCTGCTGGGCAGCAGCCTGGTGCTGGACGTAGGCCAGACGATCGACGTAGAGCAGATGCGCAGCCGCCTGGAGGCCACGGGCTACCGATGCGTCGACACCGTGTACGAACATGGTGAGTTCGCCGTGCGTGGCGCCCTGATCGACCTGTTCCCCATGGGCAGCAAACTGCCCTACCGCATCGACCTGTTCGATGACGAGATCGAAACGCTGCGCACCTTCGACCCGGAAACCCAGCGCTCCATCGACAAGGTCGACTCGATCCGGCTGCTGCCGGCGCGGGAATTCCCGATGCAGAAGGAAGAAGTGACCCGCTTCAAGGCGCGGTTCCGTGAGCGCTTCGACGTCGACTTCCGCCGCAGCGCTATCTTCCAGGACCTCGCCAGCGGCATCATCCCGGCGGGCATCGAGTACTACCTGCCACTGTTCTTCGAAGAAACCGCCACGCTGTTCGACTACTTGCCCGCCGACACCCAGGTGTTCTCGCTGCCAGGCGTGGAGCAGGCCGCCGAGCACTTCTGGAACGACGTGCGCGGCCGCTATGAAGACCGCCGCGGCGACTTGAGCCGCCCGCTGCTGCCCCCGGCCGAACTGTTCCTGCCGGTAGAAGACTGCTTCGCCCGGCTCAAGCAATGGCCCCGAGTGGTGGTCAGCAGCGAGGACCTGGACGCTGGCGCTGGCCGCGCGCGCTTCGCTGCCCGGGCGCTGCCCAACCTTGCGATCGAAGCCAAGGCCAACCAGCCACTGGCCGAGCTGTCAGCCTTCCTCGACCAGTTCGGCGGCCGCGTGCTGTTCACCGCCGAATCCGCCGGGCGCCGCGAAGTGCTGCTGGAGCTGCTCGAGCGGCTCAAGCTGCGCCCGCACACGGTCGAGGGCTGGGCAGACTTCATCACCGGCAGCGAGCGCCTGGCCATTACCATCGCCCCGTTGGACGAAGGCCTGGTGCTGGACGACCCCGCCATTGCCTTGGTTGCCGAGAGCCCGCTGTTCGGCCAGCGCGTGATGCAGCGCCGGCGCCGTGACAAGCGCGGCGAAACCGCCAACGACGCCGTCATCAAGAACCTGACCGAACTGCGCGAAGGCGCGCCCGTGGTGCACATCGACCACGGTGTTGGCCGTTACCTGGGCCTGGCTACGCTGGAAATCGACGGCCAGGCCGCCGAGTTCCTTACCCTGGAGTATGCCGAGGGCGCCAAGCTGTACGTGCCGGTTGCCAACCTGCACCTCATCGCCCGCTATACCGGCAGCGACGATGCCTTGGCCCCGCTGCACCGGCTGGGCTCCGAAGCCTGGCAAAAAGCCAAGCGCAAGGCCGCCGAACAGGTACGCGACGTAGCCGCCGAACTGCTCGACATCTATGCCCGCCGCGCCGCGCGCAAGGGCTATGCCTTCGCCGACCCGGCCGCCGACTACGCCACCTTCAGTGCCGGCTTCCCGTTCGAGGAAACCCCTGACCAGCAGGCGGCCATCGAAGCGGTGCGCACCGACATGCTGGCGCCCAAGCCCATGGACCGCCTGGTGTGCGGCGACGTGGGCTTCGGCAAGACCGAAGTGGCCATGCGCGCCGCGTTCATCGCGGTGCACAGTGGCCGCCAAGTGGCCGTACTGGTGCCTACCACCTTGCTCGCGCAGCAGCACTACAACAGCTTCCGCGACCGCTTTGCCGACTGGCCGGTGACCGTAGAGGTCATGAGCCGCTTCAAGTCCGCGAAGGAGGTGGCCAGCGCCGCTGCGGACCTGGCCGAGGGCAAGATCGACATCCTCATCGGCACCCACAAGCTGCTGCAGGACGATGTGCGCTTCAAGGACCTGGGCCTGGCCATCATCGACGAAGAGCACCGCTTTGGCGTGCGCCAGAAAGAACAACTGAAGGCGTTGCGTAGCGAGGTCGACATCCTCACCCTCACCGCCACGCCCATTCCGCGCACGCTGAACATGGCAGTGGCCGGCATGCGTGACCTGTCCATCATCGCCACGCCACCGGCACGTCGCCTGTCGGTGCGCACCTTCGTCATGGAGCAGAACAACAGCACGGTGAAGGAAGCGCTGTTGCGCGAACTGCTGCGCGGCGGCCAGGTGTACTACCTGCACAACGATGTAAAAACCATCGAGAAGTGCGCCGCCGACCTGGCAGAGCTGGTGCCTGAGGCGCGCATCGGCATCGGCCACGGCCAGATGCGCGAGCGTGAGCTGGAGCAGGTGATGAGCGACTTCTACCACAAGCGCTTCAACGTGCTGGTGGCCTCGACCATCATCGAAACCGGCATCGACGTGCCCAGCGCCAACACCATCGTCATCGAGCGCGCCGACAAGTTCGGCCTGGCCCAGCTGCACCAGCTGCGTGGCCGGGTAGGCCGCAGCCACCACCAGGCCTACGCCTACTTGCTCACACCCACCCGGCAAAAGGTGAGCGCCGACGCCGAAAAGCGCCTGGAAGCCATCGCCAACACCCAGGACCTGGGGGCCGGCTTCGTGCTGGCCACCAACGACCTGGAAATCCGCGGGGCGGGCGAACTGCTGGGCGAAGGCCAGAGTGGTCAGATCCAGGCGGTGGGCTTCACGCTCTACATGGAAATGCTCGAGCGCGCGGTCAAGGCCATCCGCAAGGGCACCCAGCCCAACCTCGAGCAGCCACTGGGCGGCGGCCCGGAGATCAACCTGCGCCTGCCGGCGCTGATCCCGGAAGACTACCTGCCGGACGTGCATGCGCGGCTGATCCTGTACAAGCGCATCGCCTCGGCCGCCGACGAAGAAGGCCTCAAAGACCTGCAGGTGGAGATGATCGACCGCTTCGGCCTGCTGCCGGAGCCGACCAAGAACCTGATGCGCCTGACGGCGCTCAAGCTGCAGGCAGAAAAGCTCGGCATCAAGAAGGTCGACGCCGGCCCCAACGGCGGCAAGCTCGAATTCGAGGCCGAAACCCCGGTCGACCCATTGACCCTGATCAAGCTGATCCAGGGCCAACCCAAACGCTACAAGTTCGAGGGTGCTACCCAGTTCCGCTTCATGGTCCCGATGGAACGGCCCGACGAACGCTTCAACACCCTGGAGGCGCTGTTCGAGCGCCTGACACCACAGCCTGCTTAAGGAAGACCCATGCGTGCCATCCGTTGCCTGACCCTGCTGCTGGCGGCTTTTGCCCCCAGCGCATTCGCCCAGGGCCTGTACCAGGTAGAAATGATACTGGTACGGCAAAACAACGTGCCCGCCTTCACCAGCCCGTTCGCGCCTGAAAACTGGAGTGCCGGTGCCCCACGCCTTGGCAAGGACGCCGAACAGCGCCCTGCCCTTGAAGATGAAGCCACCCGCCTGGAGGCCACGGCAGACTACACCGTGCTGATGCACCGGGCCTGGCAGCAGCAGGTGGGCGATGGGCCAAGCCGTATTGCCTTGGGTGAGGGCAACGAGCAGTTCGGCCACTTCCCTATCGAAGGCAACCTCAGCATTGGCCAAGGCCGCTTCATCACGGTGGAGGCCAACCTATGGGTCAACCAGCTCGACGGCAATGGCAGCGTGTTGCAAAGCGAGCAGTTCAGGCAGGCCAACAGCAACGTCAAGGGCGGCCAACTCACCTTCCTCGACGGCGGCCACTTGGCCTTGCTGCTGAAAGTAACGCCGCCGGGCACGCCCAAAATGCCGCCCATGGACCCGGAATTGCTGGAGCAGTAAGCCATGGCAAGAGATGCGTTCGAATGCTTGAGCGACAACCCGAACTGGGTCAAATGCTTCGACCGTGGCGCTTTGCAGCGGGGCGAGAAATACGCCGAAGAAGGTAGGGTCGAACTGGAGGCCGTAGACACACAGCTGATTTCCGCCACGTGCGAGGGAAGCCGCGGGCAGCGCTACAGCCAGACGATCTTCGTCACCCTGGAAAACGGGCGGTGCATGATCGACGGGGACTGCACCTGCCCCGTGCAGGTCAACTGCAAACACTGCGCCGCTGTGCTTTTTTCAATCTGTGACCCTTACGCCAGCCTTGCGCCCGCCGCACCCAAAAGCGCGACCCTCTCGCCCGAGCTTCAGCACTGGCTGACCGGCCTGGAGCAGGCACCCCGCAAAACCGAAGAAGGCAAGGACAAACGCGGGCGCATGGTGTGCTACGAACTCAGGCTCGAGAACGACGACAGCTGCTCGTTGATGGTGCGCAAAGGCACACGCACGGCCGATGGCATCCGTTACAGCCGTGTGCAGTCACTTTACGATTACCTGTATCAGCCGCCGAACTTCGTCACCGAGGACGACATCCGCATCCTGCGGCTGCTTTCGGCACTGAACCAGGGCGGCGGCCAGGATCGCGGCTACCGGCTGAGGGGTCACGAAGGCGGCGAGCTGTTCCAGCGCGCCCTTGATACCGGGCGCCTGCTGTACCTACCAGAGCTGCCGCTGCTGCGCCAGGGGCCTGCGCTCAAGGCCGAGTTTCGCTGGGTACGGCTGGACAGCGGTGCCTATCGCGGCACCTGGGTGAGCGAAGGGGGGCAGATGCTGTGTGTCATCCCCCTGGTACCACTCTACTACCTCGATATCGACACAAAAGAAGTCGGCACGGTCGAGCACACCCTGAACCCGCACACGGCCATGCAACTGACCGTCGCCCCTGTGGTGCCTGAGCACCTGGTCGTCCCTCTCAGCCATAAACTCAACGCGCTCAGCCATCAGGTGCCCACCCCGGCGCCCGTACAGGAGCAACTGATCGACGACATCCCGCCCACGCCCCACCTCACCCTGGGGAGTGTCGAGTTCACCGCCTACATGCCCAAGACCGGCCGCATGCAGCGGCAGTTGCAGCACCGCGCCGCACTGGCCTTCGAGTACGATGGTTTGCGGGCGAGTGGCAATGACGACAAGCCCCTGACCCGCCTGGTGGGCAGCACCAGCCAACGCATCCGCCGCCAGCCCGAAGCTGAGCAACGGTTGCGCAAAGCGCTGCGCGACATGGGCTTCAAGGTGGCAACGCGGCAGAGCAAGGCACTGCCTGACAGCGCGGGTGAAATGTTCCAACTCGCCGACGACGAAGCATGGCTGAAGTTCGCGCGCGAAGGCGCAGGGCAGCTGCGTGATGCGGGCTGGCAAATAGATATGCACCGCGACTTTGCCTTCAACCTGCAGGAGGTGGATGACTGGTACGCGTCCATCGATGAAGCGCCAGGCCATGAATGGTTCGACCTTCAACTGGGCATCGTGGTCGAAGGGCAGCGCCACAGCCTGCTACCCATCGTGCTGCAACTGCTGCGCAGCAGCCCCGAACTGCTACGCCCCAGCGAACTGGCCAAACGCAACGATGACGAACACCTGCTGATTGACCTGAACCGCGGGCGGCTGGACAGCCCTGCCCTGCGCGTCGCCCTGCCCTATGGCCGGGTCAAGGCGGTCATGGCGACCCTGGGCGGGCTGTACCTCGGTGAACACGAGGCCGGCCCCGCCGTACGCCTGGACCGTGCCGATGCCGCGCGGCTGAACGAAGTCGATGGGCTGCCCCTGCACTGGGAAGGCGGCGCGCATGTCCGCGACCTGGGCCGCCGCCTGCGAGATGCCCGCGACCTGCAGGTGCCACCACCCACAGGGCTACAGGCCAGCCTGCGCCCCTATCAGCAGCAAGGCCTGAACTGGTTGCAGGCGCTGCGCGAGATGGGCACGGGCGGCATCCTGGGCGATGACATGGGGCTGGGCAAAACCCTGCAGGCCTTGGCGCACCTGCTGCTGGAAAAAGAAGCCGGCAGGCTCGGCTCGCCGGCCCTGGTGGTGATGCCCACCAGCCTTGTACCCAACTGGCTGGACGAGGCCCAGCGCTTCGCCCCCGAACTGCGCGTGCTGGCCCTGCAGGGCCCTTCGCGCAACAAGCACTTTGCAAACCTGCACGAATACGACCTGGTGTTGACCACCTATGCACTGGTGCCCCGCGACCTGGGCTATTTGCAGGATCAACCCTGGCACGTGCTGATCCTGGACGAAGCGCAGAACATCAAGAGCAGCACCAGCAAGGCTGCGCAAGCGGTGTGCGAGCTCAAGGCCAACCAGCGCGTATGCCTGACGGGCACGCCGATGGAAAACAACCTGGGCGAGCTGTGGTCGATCTTTCACTTCCTGATGCCCGGCTGGCTGGGCGACCTGAAGCGGTTCAACCAGGACTACCGCAACCCGATCGAGCGTCAAGGCGACAGTGAGCGGCTGGCCCACCTGGTGGCCCGTATCCGCCCGTTTCTGCTGCGCCGTACCAAGGAACAGGTCGCAACCGAGCTGCCAGCCAAGACCGAGATGGTGCACTGGGTCGAGCTCAGCGACGCCCAGCGCGACACCTACGAGGCGGTACGGGTGGCGATGGACAAAAAGGTTCGCGACGAAATTGCCCGCAGTGGCGCGGCGCGCAGCCAGATCGTCATCCTGGATGCGCTGCTCAAGCTGCGCCAGGTGTGCTGCGACCTGCGCCTGGTCAAGGGTGTGGAGACCCGCGGCAACCAGGCCGACAAGGGCAAGCTGGGGGCATTGATGGAGATGCTCGCCGAGTTGCTGGGTGAAGGGCGGCGGGTGTTGCTGTTCTCCCAGTTCACCTCGATGCTGGCCCTGATCGAGCAGGAACTGCAAAAGCATCACATACGTTACAGCCTGCTCACAGGGGATACCCGTGACAGGCGCACACCGGTGCAACAGTTTCAGGAGGGTCACAGCGAGGTATTTCTGATCAGCCTGAAGGCAGGCGGCGTGGGGCTGAACCTGACCGCTGCCGACACCGTGATCCACTTCGACCCCTGGTGGAACCCGGCCAGCGAGAGCCAGGCCACCGACCGCGCCTACCGCATTGGCCAGGACAAGCCGGTGTTCGTGTTCAAGCTGATTACCCGCGGCACCGTCGAGGAGAAGATCCAGCTGCTGCAACAAGACAAGGCAGCGTTGGCCGCCAACTTGCTCGACGGCGGGCAGGCCGGGCAATGGCGCCTGGGGGATGAGGAAATCGAAGCCCTGTTTGCACCACTGCCGGGTAAACGCGGCCGCTAACGGGTACGGAACCATGCCGACCCCGCGGCTGCGGGGTCAGTCGATCAACTGCGCCTCGCGCAACGCCCCCAACGCCTCGAGCCAGCGCGGTTGCTGGCGGTAATCCGTGCAGGCAAAGCCCTGGCCGCGCATGCGTGCGATGCGTGGCGAGGGCTTCACCTGCATACGCTGTGCTGCGCTCAACGCCAGCTCCGCTGCAGCCCGGTCATTGCACACCAGGCCCATGTCGCAGCCGGCGGTAAGAGCCGCCTCGATTCGGCTGGCGGCGTCACCCACCACATGCGCCCCGGCCATGGATAGGTCGTCACTGAAGATCACACCGTCGAAGCCCAGCTCGCCGCGCAGGATGTCCTGCAGCCAGCGCCGGGAAAAGCCAGCCGGGCGGTCGTCGACCTGCGGGTAGATGACATGCGCCGGCATCACCGCCGCCAGCTGCCCACTGAGGCGGCTGAAGGGAATCAGGTCGGCCTGGCGCAATTGCGCCAAACTGCGCTCGTCGGTCGGGATGGCCACATGGGAGTCGGCTTCAGCCCAGCCGTGGCCAGGGAAGTGTTTGCCGCAGGCAGCCATGCCCGCCGCATTCATGCCCCGGATGAACGCGGCAGCCAGATCGGTAGCGCGCTGCGGGTCACCCTCGAAGGCTCGGCTGCCCACCACGGCGCTGCGCTGGTGGTCAAGGTCGAGCACTGGGGCAAAGCTCAGGTCCAGGCCAACCGCCAGCACTTCGGTAGCCATCACCCAGCCGCATTGCTCGGCGAGGTACAGGGCATTGCCGTTGTCCGCCAATGCCCGCATGGCCGGCAGCCGTACGAACCCCTGGCGCAGACGCTGGACGCGGCCGCCTTCCTGATCCACTGCCAGCACCAGATCAGGGCGGATGGCGCGAATGGAGGCGCACAGCTCACGCACCTGGCGCGGGCTGTCGATGTTGCGGGCAAAGATGATCAACCCCGCCACTTCGGGTTGACGCAGCAGGTGGCGGTCTTCGGCGGTCAGCCATTGGCCGGCGATATCCACCATCAGGGAGCCTTGCAGACTGACGGTCATGGGTAATCCTTGAATTGAGACGGGGTGGCGCGCGCCGCAGCCTCGCGGCGTGGCGGCATCAAGCCTTGGCGCTGGAAACCACGGGGGCGGCCTTGGTGCGCGGGCGCAACTGGGCACTGGCCATGGCCGGGTCGGTGACACCGGTGTCGGCACGCATGCCGGCCGCCAGGAAAGGTACCATGAGGCGCATCACCTGTTCGATGGAGGTGTTGATGCCGAAATCGGTTTCGGCAATAGCCCGCAGCGCCTTGATACCCGACATGCTGAAGGCAGCAGCGCCGAGCATGAAGTGCACGCGCCAGAACAGCTCCAGCGGCGGGATGCGCGGCGCAGCCTCGTTGACCAGCAGCATATAGCGGCGGAACACCTTGCCATACATGTCTTCGAGGTAGCGGCGCAGGTGCCCCTGGCTCTGGCTGAAGGCCAGGCCCAGCAGGCGCATGAAGATCGACAGGTCATTGTTGCTGCGCGGCTGCACCACCAGTGCCTGCTCAACCAGCATTTCCAGCAGCTCTTCGAGGGTAGGCTTGGGTTCCGGCTTGGCTTGACGGCGTTCGAGCTCGCGCTCCAGGCTGGCGCAGAACGGCCCCAGGAACCGCGAGAACACGGCCTGGATCAGGGCTTTCTTGGAGCCGAAATGGTAATTTACGGCAGCCAGGTTGACCCCGGCCTTGCTGGTAATCAGACGCAACGAGGTTTCGGCGAACCCTCTTTCCGCGAACAGCTGCTCGGCAGCATCGAGAATGCGTTCAACGGTTTCCGATTGGGCCATGGTTACTCCGCGCGCTCCGCCAGACAAACAGGTGTTTGAAACATACGTTTCAGCCCTGCGTCTGTCAAGGCTCCGTGACCGGCCAGTCCCATCTGCTTCCTACCCGTTCTGAGCTGCCCTGCCGGCCCTTGCCGGTGATGCTTATTACTTGCCACTAGCAGCTTGCAACTTGCAGCTTGAGGCTAGAAGCTTGCAGCCACCCCAATACTGTATATAATCCCAGTCACTGTACAAAAAGACAGAGCGCTGATCATGTTGAAACTGACGCCACGCCAAGCCGAAATCCTCGCGTTCATCAAGCGTTGCCTTGAGGACAACGGTTTCCCGCCGACCCGCGCCGAGATTGCACAGGAGCTCGGGTTCAAGTCCCCCAACGCTGCAGAAGAACATCTCAAGGCACTCGCCCGCAAAGGCGCCATCGAGATGACCCCTGGTGCATCGCGCGGCATCCGCATCCCGGGCCTTGAAGCCAAGGCCGAGGAAGCCGGGCTGCCGATCATCGGTCGGGTGGCAGCGGGTGCCCCCATTCTGGCCGAGCAGCACATCGAGCAATCGTGCAACATCAGCCCTGCCTTCTTCCACCCCCAGGCCGACTACCTGTTGCGCGTCCACGGCATGAGCATGAAGGACGTCGGTATTCTAGATGGCGACCTGCTGGCCGTGCACACCTGCCGCGAAGCCCGTAACGGGCAGATCGTCGTGGCCCGCATCGGCGACGAAGTGACCGTCAAGCGGTTCAAGCGCGAAGGCAACAAGGTCTGGCTGCTCGCCGAAAACCCAGAATTCGCCCCCATCGAAGTCAACCTGAAAGAACAGGAACTGGTGATCGAGGGCTTGAGCGTCGGCGTCATTCGCCGCTGATCCAGGAGGCGTCATGCAGCAGATCATTCACGCACACGAGCAAGTCCAGTTGCCCCTGTTCGAAGCATTCCTCGCGCAGCCTGTATTGCCTGGGCTGAAAGCCAGCGAACTGAGTCGCCAGAGCAGCGCGCCCGACCTGTTCAGCGAGTTGTCGCTGCACGGCGCACCCAGCCACTGCCAGACCTTGTTGGCACCGGTACTGCGCGAACTGAGCGAAGAGGACGAGGCCCGCTGGCTCACCCTGATCGCCCCGCCGTCCAGCCTGACCCAGGCGTGGCTACGGGATGCCGGCCTCAACCGTGAGCGCATCCTGCTGCTGCACCCTCGCGGCAACAAGAGCCCGTTGCAACTGACCTGCGAAGCGCTGCGCCTGGGGCGCAGCCATACCGTGGTCAGCTGGCTGGGCAACGTCAACGCAACTGCACGCCAGCAGTTGGTCCGCGCTGCCAGCGCGGGTAATGCACAAAGCCTGAACATCCGCTTTGGCTGATGTTCAGGCTTTGCCTGCGACCACATAGAACGTTACGCGTGACGCACCTCAATGCAGTACGCGCGGCCCTTCTTCCCGCTCAAGCTCGCCATCCATAAGCCGCCCGGCCATTTGCACGCCAACGCTGAGCATGGCCTTGGCCACCTCCACATGCTGACCCTGCAGAAACACCTTGGCATCCTCCGAGAAATCCAAGGTTACCAATGAGCCCTCATCCTCGGCGCGACGCAGTTCGATGCGGCCATCAGGCAACTCGACAATTTCCAGAAAAGACGTAGACATAAACGGCGGTTCTCCACGAAAGGCCAGCATTGTACCAGCGCTGGCTGGACTCAGCACTCACTCAACGCGTCGCGAAAACGCCTGACGAGCGCTTTGAGGTTAGAGCGCCAGCTTTCCAACTCATCCCTCGACAGTGGTTCGGTGGCCGGCTCATCCAGGCTTACAGCCTGGATCAGCGGCTGAGTGACGTCAGTTTTTGGCGCCTTGCGTGCGACGGGCGGCCGGAACAGGTCGGCGTAAGCCCCCAGCATTTGCGCCAGCCAGGTCTCCCGCTGGCGGGCAAGCTCCAGCAGTTCTGCAACCTCTGGGATGGCAAGGCCATTAAGCGCATCATCCGCCAAGGCTTGCTCCACACTGGCAGCAACTGGAAGACGGTAGAAAGCACTGACCTCATGACACAGCCCTAGCAATGCGCCATACAGGTGAAACAGCGCGGCTTCACGTTCTGCCTGGGCCAGGCCCTGCGCGTTCATGGCCTGGCTTTGTTCCGCCTTGGCCATGGATTCAAGCGCAAGCCCGGCAAAAAACAGTTTCTGGTTGGTACGGGTGTAGACTTCCTGGGCCATTTCTATGCCCTCCCATCAGGCTGCATGGCGAATTAGACGGCTCATGAATGACGAGGGCCGCATAGCGGCCCCAATACAACACACGCTGTTGCTCAGCGCTTGTCTTCGACCTTCCAGGCGTTGCCATCGTAGAACGCCTTCCAGCCAGTCGGCTTGCCGTCGACTTCAGACTGCACGTACTGCTCCTTGGTCTTGCGGCTGTAGCGGATCACCGCCGGGCGGCCGTCCGGGTCCTTGGCAGGCGCATCGCACAGGAAGTGGTACTTGGGGTCGATCTCATGCTTGTGCGGCACAATCTCCAAGACCAACGGCGCACGGGTTTCCCGATTTTTCGGGAACTGGCTGGCAGCCAGGAACAAGCCTGAAGCACCGTCACGCAGCACGTAGGTGTCATCCACCTTTTCGCACTTGAGCTCGGGCATGTCCACCTTGTCCATCTTCGGCGGCGCCGCTTCGCCACTTTTCAGCAGCTTGCGGGTGTTCTTGCAGGCCGGGTTGGTGCAGCCGAAGAACTTGCCGAACCGGCCCGTTTTAAGCTGCATCTCGCTGCCGCACTTGTCGCACTCAAGGCTAGGCCCTTCGTACCCCTTGATGCGGTAGTTACCCTCTTCGATCTCGTAACCCGGGCAGTCAGGGTTGTTGCCGCAAATGTGCAGCTTGTGCTTCTCGTCCAGCAGGTACGCATCCATCGCCGTGGCGCAGATCGGGCAGCGGTGCTTGCCAAGCAGTACCCGCGACTCCGACTCACCCTCGTCGTCGGCGGCAATCTCATCGCCCGGCACCAAGTTGACGGTCGCCTTGCAGCGCTCTTTGGGCGGCAGGCTGTAACCGGAGCAGCCCAGGAACACACCGGTCGAGGCGGTACGAATCATCATCGGCCGGCCGCATTCCTTGCAGGCGATGTTGGTCATGGTCGGCTGATTGGCGCGCATGCCGTCTTCGCTGGACTCGGCAGTCTGCAGCTTCTTGCTGAAGTCGCCGTAGAACTCGTCCAGCACGTTCTTCCAGTCGCGCTCACCCTGGGCCACGTCGTCCAGGTTCTCTTCCATGCCGGCGGTAAAGCCGTAGTCCATGAGGTTGGCGAAGCTCTCCGACAGGCGCTCGGTTACGATGTCGCCCATTTTTTCGGAGTAGAACCGGCGGTTGTGCAACGTCACATAGCCGCGGTCCTGGATGGTGGAAATGATCGCCGCATAGGTTGACGGGCGGCCAATGCCGCGCTTTTCCATTTCCTTGACCAGGCTGGCCTCGGTGAAACGCGCTGGCGGCTTGGTGAAGTGTTGGCTCGGGTCGAGCTGCATCAGCTTCATGGCTTCGCCCTGCACCATCTCTGGCAGCACATCGTCTTCGCCCGGCTTGCTCTGCTGCGGCAGTACCCGGGTATAACCGTCGAACTTCAGAATGCGGCCCTTGGCACGCAATTCGAAGTCACCTGCCGCCACGGTCACGCTGGTGGACAGGTACTGGGCCGGTGGCATCTGGCAGGCCAGGAACTGGCGCCAGATCAGCTCGTACAGGCGCTCGGCATCACGCTCCATGCCACTGAGCTTGGTCGGGTGCGTGTTGACGTCCGAAGGGCGGATAGCCTCGTGGGCCTCCTGCGCGCCTTCCTTGCTGCCATAGACCATGGGCGCTTCAGGCAGGTACTGCTTGCCGAACTCGCGCTCGATGTAGTTGCGTGCCATGTCCAGGGCGTCTACCGACAGGTTGGTGGAGTCGGTACGCATGTACGTGATGTAGCCCGCCTCGTACAAACGCTGGGCCATCATCATGGTCTTCTTCACGCCGAAGCCCAGGCGGTTGCTGGCAGCCTGCTGCAATGTCGAGGTGATGAACGGCGCCGACGGCTTGCTGCTGGTCGGGCGGTCTTCACGCTTGACCACGCTGTAGCTGGACGCCTTGAGTTTGTCCAGTGCCGCCATGGCCTGGGCTTCATTCAGCGGCTTGAAGGCTTCACCGTTCTCACGGGCCACTTCGAAACGCACCTTGGCATTTTTTGCAGTGCCGAGGTCGGCGTGGATTTCCCAGTATTCCTGGGGGATGAACGCACGAATTTCACGCTCACGCTCCACCACCAGCTTCACCGCCACCGACTGCACGCGCCCGGCGGACAAGCCGCGAGCGATCTTGGACCATAGCAATGGCGAGACCATGTAGCCCACCACGCGGTCCAGGAAGCGCCTGGCCTGTTGCGCGTTGACCCGGTCGATATCCAGCTCCCCCGGTTGCGAGAACGCGTCCTGGATGGCTTTTTTGGTGATCTCGTTGAACACCACACGCTTGTAGCGGGTGTCGTCGCCGCCGATGGCTTCGCGCAGGTGCCAGGCAATGGCTTCCCCTTCGCGGTCCAAGTCGGTTGCGAGGTAGATGGTGTCAGCATCCTTGGCCAGGCGACGCAGCTCGTCGATCACCTTCTCTTTGCCGGGAAGGATCTCGTACTTGGCCTTCCAGCCGTGATCCGGGTCGACGCCCATGCGTGCAACCAGCTGACGGCGAGCCTTTTCTTTCGGCGAAAGGGCCGGTGCCTCACCCGCGGCCGCCTTGCCACGCTTGGCGGCGGGCTCTTTGCTGGCGCTGGCCGAACCGCTGGTGGGGAGGTCTCGGATATGGCCGATACTCGACTTCACCACGTACTGGTTGCCCAGGTACTTGTTGATGGTCTTGGCCTTGGCCGGGGATTCCACAATGACCAGCGATTTGCCCATGGATCGGTGTATTCCTGAATCTGAAGATAAAAAACACGTCAGGTGCCAGACGCGGCACCGCTATATATAGTGGCAAAAGTGCGAGGTCAAGTTCGGCTGATCAGCCGTGCGACTTGTCCGACACCCCTGCCAGGCCCTCTTCGGCCTTGACCAAAGCAAAGCGTGGCACCTGTTCGCCGTCAACCTCAACCGACTCACAGAACATTGCAAGGGGGCGCACCCAAAAGCTGTAGTCACCATACAGGCATTGGTAGAAGACCATCCACTCCTCGCTTTCGGAATGTCGCGCAACGCTGAAGACACGGTACTCAGGCCCTTTGTAATGCCGGTACACACCTGGCTGTATCTGCATGCCGCCCACCTCTGGGTCAAAACGGTAGAAAAAACAAAACCGGGGCACAAGGCCCCGGTCGCTGTCAGCTTACGCGTTTAGACGCGTTCGAAGACAGTGGTGATCCCTTGGCCCAGGCCGACGCACATGGTCGCCACCCCCAAGGTACCGCCGTTCTGCTTCATGACATTGAGCAGGGTGCCGGAAATACGTGCCCCCGAGCAACCGAACGGGTGGCCCAAGGCAATGGCGCCGCCGTGCAGGTTAACCTTCTCATCCATCTTGTCGAGCACTTTCAAATCTTTGAGCACTGGCAAGGCCTGCGCAGCGAAGGCTTCGTTGAGCTCGATGAAGTCGATATCGGCCATGGTCAAGCCCGCACGCTTGAGGGCTTTCTGGGTAGAGGGCACTGGCCCGTAGCCCATGATTGCCGGGTCTACGCCGGCCACTGCCATGGCACGGATAACCGCCATCGGCTGGATACCCAAGTCCATCGCACGCTGCCCCGACATCACGATCATGCACGAGGCACCGTCGGTGATCTGCGACGACGTGCCCGCAGTCACGGTCCCCCCCTTAGGGTTGAACGCAGGCTTGAGCGAGGCCAGGCCTTCAAGCGTGGTTTCCGGGCGAATGGTTTCGTCAAAGTCGAACACCTTGAGGAAGCCATTCTCGTCATACCCTTGCATGGGGATGATCTCGTCCTTGAACTTGCCTTCCACCGTGGCCTTGTGGGCCAGCTGATGCGAACGCACGCCGAACAGGTCTTGCTGCTCTCGGGTGATGCCGTGCATCTTGCCGAGCATCTCGGCGGTGAGGCCCATCATCCCCGAGGCCTTGGCGGCGTGCAACGACAGGTGCGGGTTAGGGTCCACGCCATGCATCATGCTCACATGGCCCATGTGCTCGACCCCGCCGATCACGAAGACATCGCCGTTGCCGGTCATGATGGCCTGGGCAGCGGTGTGCAGCGCGCTCATCGACGAACCGCACAGGCGGCTGACCGTCTGCGCAGCCGAGGTGTGCGGGATGGGCGTCATCAGGGACGCCATGCGGGCAATGTTCCAGCCCTGTTCCAGGGTCTGGTTGACGCACCCCCAGATCACGTCTTCCACCTCTTTGGGGTCGACCTTGTCGTTGCGTTCCAGCAGTTTGGTGATCAGGTGCGCCGACATGTCTTCGGCGCGGGTGTTGCGGTGCATGCCACCCTTGGAGCGGCCCATGGGCGTGCGACCGAAGTCGACAATCACCACGTCTCTTGGATTCAGGCTCATATCAAATCTCTCGCTCTAGCTCGTTGACCGCTCAGTTGAAGAAGCGCTGGCCAGTCTTGGCCATTTCACGCAGCTTGGCGGTCGGGTGGTACAGCGGGCCCAGATCGGCGTAGCGATCGGCCAGGGCAACGAATTCGGCCACACCGATGGCGTCGATGTACCGCAGCGCACCACCCCGGAAGGGCGGGAAGCCAATACCGTAAACCAGGCCCATGTCCGCTTCGGCGGCGGTTTCGACGATACCATCCTCCAGGCAGCGCACGGTTTCCAGGCACAGCGGGATCATCATCCAGTTGACGATGTCCTCGTCGGTAACCTCACGCTGTTCGAAGACCACAGGCTTGAGCACGTCGAGCACCGTGGCGTCGGCCACCTTCTTCGGCTTGCCACGCTTGTCGGTTTCGTAGGCGTAGAAGCCCTTACCGTTCTTCTGGCCGAGGCGGTTGGCGTCATAGAGGGCATCCACCGCCGAGCGACGGTCGTCCTTCATGCGGTCCGGGAAGCCCTCGGCCATCACGTCACGGCCGTGGTGGCCAGTGTCGATGCCAACCACGTCCATCAGGTAGGCCGGGCCCATGGGCCAGCCGAATTTCTCCATGACCTTGTCGATGCGTACGAAGTCGACGCCCGCACTGACCAGCTTGGCGAAGCCGCCGAAATACGGGAACAGCACGCGGTTGACCAAGAAGCCCGGGCAGTCATTGACCACAATTGGGTTCTTGCCCATTTTCTTGGCGTACGCCACGGTGGTAGCGACCGCAACGTCACTGGACTTCTCGCCACGGATCACTTCTACCAGCGGCATCATGTGCACAGGGTTGAAGAAGTGCATTCCAACGAAGTTTTCCGGGCGTTTCAGCGCTTTTGCCAGCAGGTTGATGGAGATGGTCGAAGTGTTCGAGGCCAGGATGGCATCGTCACCCACATGCCCCTCTACCTCGGCCAGCACGGCCTGCTTTACTTTGGGGTTCTCGACCACCGCTTCGACCACGATGTCGACATGGCCGAAGTCACCGTAGGACAAAGTAGGGCGAATGGCATTGAGCGCTTCCGCCATCTTGGCTGGGGTCAGGCGGCCCTTCTCCACGCGGTTGCCCAGCAGTTTGGAGGCCTCGTTCAGGCCCAGCTGGATGGCTTCCTCGCGGATATCCTTCATCAGGATAGGCGTGCCTTTTACCGCCGACTGGTAGGCGATGCCGCCCCCCATGATGCCAGCACCGAGCACGGCGGCCTGCTTCACGTCATGGGCGATTTCATCATGGGCCTTGGCCTTGCGCTTGAGCTCCTGGTCGTTCAGGAACAGGCCGATGAGGCTTTCGGCAACCGAGGTCTTGGCGAGCTTGGCAAAGCCTGCTGCCTCCACTTCCAGCGCCTTGTCACGGCCAAAGTTGGCCGCCTTCTGAATGGTCTTGATGGCCTCCACAGGGGCCGGGTAGTTCGGGCCTGCCTGGCCGGCGACGAAGCCCTTGGCGGTTTCGAACGCCATCATCTGCTCGATGGCATTGAGCTTGAGCTTCTCAAGCTTCGGCTGGCGCTTGGCCTTGAAGTCCAGCTCGCCACTGATCGCGCGCTTGATCAGGTCGAGCGCGCCCGCCATCAGCAGTTCAGGGGCCACCACAGCGTCTACGGCACCCACTTTAAGCGCGTCTTCGGCACGGTTTTCCTTGCCGGCGGCGATCCACTCGATGGCGTTGTCCGAACCGATCAGGCGCGGCAGGCGCACGGTACCGCCAAAGCCTGGGTAGATGCCCAGCTTCACTTCAGGCAGGCCGATACGGGCGCTGGTGGACATGACCCGGTAATCGGCGGCCAGGCACATTTCCAGGCCGCCGCCCAGGGCGATACCGTTGATGGCGGCCACGGTGGGTACTTCGAGGTCTTCGAAGGCGTTGAAGATGCGGTTGGCTTCCAGGTTGCCGGCGACCAGTTCGGCCTCGGGCAGCTTGAAGTTGTCGACGAACTCGGTGATGTCGGCGCCGACGATGAACACGTCCTTGCCACTGCTGACGATCACGCCCTTGACCGAGGCGTCGGCCCGGATGGCATCGACGGCTTGGCTAAGCTCGCTCAGGGTAAGGCGGTTGAACTTGTTGACGGACTCACCCTTGAGGTCGAACTTGAGTTCGACGATGCCACTTTCAAGAGCCTTAACCGTGATGGCTTTACCTTCGTAAATCATCAACTGATCTCCACGATATGGAAGCTGAACTGTACACGCCGATCACTGCAGCAAAAGCAGGCTCGCCTGCCCTGCCCCAGGCACACCCGTCAGCGCGCTAGTCGGGGGCATGAATTGGCGCAGTGCCATACAAACGCTCAATTCATACGCCCGTTTGATTTGGGTGTGCACACATTCTCCGAAAAGGTCAGCGTTGTCAAATGCTGCCGAACCAGTCGAAAACGCGACTTTCCGGTCATTTTGTACCGACCTGATACGACCGATGATGACAATGATCGAGGTGCATTCACGTCAGCGATTAACCACACTCAGGCCCGAGGGCTGCATGTGAGTCTGGGTATTACAAACCGGAACAGGCTGATGCCGGTCCGTGTGGGCCGTGGCATCAGTGCAAGTGGGTGGGGGGTGAGGATCAGGCGAGGGTTTCGAGCACGTGAGCAACATCTTGCAATACAGCGGTATCACCGCGTTCGGTCCAGTACAGGGCGATCATTTGCGCGTCCGCCTCGACCTTGTACACGCTGGCAGGCAACCGGGCCAGCGCGTCCAGAAAACGTGGGTCCTCACACGGTTCGCGCCACTGGTTCCACCACAGGCCCGGGCTGACCTGCCAGAAGCTGAAGCTGTCCTGGTGACCACGCCGGCGGGCCCGATGGTATTGCGGACAAGGGCTTGGCGGTTGCCGCTCAAGCCAATGCGGCCACTGCTGCGGCGCCAGTTGCATGGCCAGGCCCATGCGGCGGGCCTCCAGGCGCAGGCGCATCTGCTCGCTCTGCTGGCGCGACGAGCGCAGCCAGGAAAGCGGGCTGAGAATCAGCGCAAGGATTGACACCACCAGCAATACCGTCATATCAGTACTTCCCATAAAACGTTGCAAATGAGCCGGTTAGCCATTTTTCACGGAAGACCCGCCCGAAAGCGACCATACTTCATCTAATGCGATTGTCTGGAGTACAGCTCATGATCTATGAACATCTTCTGGTCGCCGTCGACCTGACTGAAGAATGCGACCCGGTGATCAAGCGCGCCATGGCCCTGGCCGCCCCGTCCAACGCCAAGGTATCCCTGGTGCACATCGTCGAGCCTATGGCCATGGCCTTTGGGGGTGATGTACCCATGGACCTGTCGCAGCTGCAACAACAGCAGTTCGACCAGGCCAAGGAGCGCATGGACCGACTGTTCGCCAAGTACCCGGACATCAACCGCGGCGACTCGCACCTGACCTACGGCCAGCCCCGGCAAGAAATCCACCAACTGGCCAAAGAGCAGCAGTGCGACCTGATCGTGGTTGGCAGCCATGGCCGCCATGGCCTGGCGCTGTTGCTGGGTTCCACTGCCAATGACGTGCTGCACGGCGCGCCGTGCGACGTACTGGCGGTCCGCTTGCTGAAAAAAGACTGACGGGCTGTACGCAGGCCCTGACGCCGGCAAGCTGGCGCGCAGGGCCCTACAGCTTGATGCTGGTCAGCCTTCGAGCTCAGCCCAGCGCTCCACCAGCACATCCAGCTCGGCCTGCAGCTTTTCGATACGGGCGAGCACGGCCGACGTTTCTGCGATGGGCCGCTGATAGAACCCCGCCGCACTCACCTCTTCCTGGGCCTCGGCCATGCGCTGCTCCAGCGCATCGATCTGCCCTGGCAGCATTTCCAGCTCTCGCTGCAGCTTGTAGCTGAGCTTCTTCTTCGACGTGTCCTCGGCCACTGGCGCGGCGACAGGTGCGGGCTTGGCCTCCACCTTTTCCACCACCGCGCTGTTGAGCGCCGACTTGCCGCCCTTGCTCTCCGTCACGCCCAGCAGCTTGGGGGAACCGCCTTGGCGGATCCAGTCCTCGTAGCCACCCACGTACTCGCGCACCTTGCCGTCACCCTCGAAGACCAGGGTGCTGGTGACCACGTTGTCGAGGAATGCCCGGTCGTGGCTGACCATCAGCACGGTGCCCTTGTAGTTGGACAGCACCTCTTCAAGCAGCTCGAGGGTTTCAACGTCCAGGTCGTTGGTCGGTTCGTCCAGCACCAGCAGGTTGGCCGGCTTGCTGAACAGCTTGGCCAGCAACAAACGCGCGCGCTCGCCGCCGGACAACGCTTTTACCGGGGTGCGTGCACGCTGAGGGCTGAACAGGAAGTCGCCCAGGTAGCTCAGCATGTGGCGGTTCTGGCCATCGATCTCGATGAAATCACGGCCTTCTGCCAGGTTGTCGATAACAGTCTTTTCAAGTTCCAGCTGGTGACGCATCTGGTCAAAGTAGGCCACTTCCAGCTTGGTGCCCCGCTCAACCTTGCCCGAGGTGGGTTCAAGGTCACCGAGCATCAGCTTGAGCAAGGTGGTTTTGCCGGTACCGTTGGCACCCAGCAGGCCGATGCGGTCTTCGCGCTGCAGCACCATGGAGAAGTCACTGACCAGCAGCGGCCCGTCGGGGTGGGCGAAGCTGACATGCTCCAGCACCATCACCTGCTTGCCCGACTTCTCAGCCGATTCGATCTGGATATTCGCTTTGCCCTGGCGCTCGCGGCGCTCACCACGTTCCACACGCAGCGCCTTCAACGCCCGTACTCGCCCTTCGTTACGGGTGCGGCGGGCCTTGATGCCCTGGCGGATCCATACCTCTTCCTGGGCCAGGCGCTTGTCAAACAGGGCGTTGGCGGTTTCCTCGGCGGCCAGGGCTGTTTCCTTGTGCACCAGGAAGCTGGCGTAGTCGCCGTTCCAGTCGATCAGGCCACCCCGATCAAGCTCGAGAATGCGGGTTGCCAGGTTCTGCAGGAACGAACGGTCGTGGGTGATGAACAGCACCGCACCGTTGAAGCCGCGCAGCGCCTCTTCAAGCCAGGCGATGGCGCCGATGTCCAGGTGGTTGGTAGGCTCGTCGAGCAGCAGCAGGTCGGGCTCCGACACCAGGGCCTGGGCCAGCAGCACACGACGGCGCCAGCCGCCGGACAACTCGGCCAGGGTCTTGTCTGCCGGCAACTGCAGGCGGCTGAGGGTACTCTCCACCACCTGCTGCAGGCGCCACCCGTCACGGACCTCGAGCTCGTGCTGGACGTGCATGAGCTTCTCCAGGTCTTCGTCACCCTGGATGTTCATGCTCAGGTGGTGGAACTGCGCCAGCAGTTCGCCAACGCCGTCAAGCCCGGCGGCGACCACGTCAAACACGGTGCGCTCGTCGGCTACCGGCAGTTCCTGGGGCAGCTCGCCGATCTTCAGGCCTGGTGCGCGCCAGATCTCGCCGTCGTCGCCTTTCTGCTCGCCCTTGACCAGGCGCAGCATGCTGGACTTGCCGGTGCCATTGCGGCCGATGATGCACACCCGCTCGCCACGAGCGATCTGCCAGGACACCTTGTCCAGCAGCGGCATGGCGCCGAATGCGAGGGACACATCGCTGAATTTGAGCAGGGTCATGTTCGTCTCCATAAATCGGGCGCGCATTCTACCTGAGTTGGCGGTTGGCCGACATCCGAATGCCCCTGCGCCAGCCACCAGACGACACCTGGTCGAACTTAATATCCCGATACAAGCACAGTGCTTTCACCCACCGCCGGCAAACGGCTAAGCTAGGGCCATAGCTTCCGACAGTGCTGGCTCCGCCTTCACTTCCCCATGGTTCAACTGCCCGGACGTATCATGCGCAGCCGCCTGTTACAAATTGCTTCCTGCCTGTTGCTCACTGCTGCCACCTGCACGGCCCAGGCCACCGACATTACCGTGCAACGCCAGTACTTCGATGAGGCCAAGCGCGCCTTGGCCAAGGGCGACAAAGGCCCGTACCTGCGTTATGCCGATGCCTTGAGCGATTACCCGCTCACGCCTTACCTCGCCTATGACGAACTCACCGCGCGCCTGAAAACCGCCAGCAACGAGGAAATCGAGCAGTTCCTGGCCAAGCACGGCGACCTGCCCCAGGCCAACTGGATGAAACTGCGCTGGTTACGCTGGCTGGCCGAGCGCGGCGAATGGCAGCCCTTCGTCAAATACTACGATCCCAAGCTCAACTTTACCGAACTGGATTGCCTGAACGGCCAGTACCAGCTCAGCCATGGCCTGCGCGCCGAGGGCTTTGCCACCGCCGACAAACTGTGGAGCGTCGGCAAGTCGCAGCCCGCGGCCTGCGATACCTTGTTCGCCATGTGGGCAGCAGAGGGCCAGCTCACCGAAGCCAAGCGCTGGGAGCGCACCAAGCTGGCCGCGCAGGTGCGCAATTACGCACTGGCCAACAACCTGGTCAAAACCCTCACCACCCTGGGCCCACAAGGGCGGTTGCTGGTGGATGTGGCGCAAAAACCCGAACTGCTCAACCAGCCGTCACGCTTTGCCCCGGCCGACGACGCCATGTCCGACGTGGTCAGCCTTGGCCTGCGCCGGCTCGCCCGGCAAGACCCCGAGCGGGCCATGGCATTGCTCGACGACTACGCTCAGCGCATGCACTTCTCCCGCGACGAAAAGGTCGCCATCGCCCGGGAAATCGGCTTGACCCTGGCCCGCCGCTACGACCCCCGCGCGCTGGACCTGATGACCCGCTACGACCCGGAACTGCGCGACGACACGGTCAGCGAATGGCGCTTGCGCCTGCTGCTGCGCCTTGGCCGCTGGGAGGATGCCTACCAGCTGACCAAGCGCCTGCCCAAAGACCTGGCCCAGAGCAGCCGCTGGAAGTACTGGCAGGCACGCAGCCTGGAGCTTGCGCAACCCAACAACCCGCAGGTTCCACTGCTGTACAAGAACGTGTCCCGTGAACGTGACTTCTACGGGTTCCTCGCCGCAGACCGCGCTCAAACACCGTATCAACTGAACAACAAGCCGCTGGCGCTCAGCCCGCAGCTGGTCAACAAGGTCCGCAACACCCCTGGGATCCGCCGAGCACTGGAGTTCCATGCCCGGGGGCAGATCGTCGAAGGCCGGCGCGAGTGGTACCACGTCAGCCGGCACTTCAACCGTGACGAAATGGTCGCGCAGGCGCGCCTTGGCTACGACTTGCGCTGGTACTTCCCGGCCATTCGCACCATCAGCCAGGCCAAGTACTGGGATGACCTGGACATTCGCTTCCCCATGGCCCACCGCGACACCCTGGTGCGCGAGGCCAAGGTGCGCGGCCTGCATTCCAGTTGGGTCTTCGCTATTACCCGACAGGAAAGCGCCTTCATGGAAGATGCGCGCTCACCCGTGGGTGCCAGCGGGCTGATGCAGCTGATGCCCGCCACGGCGAAGGAAACCGCACGCAAGTTCAGCATCCCCCTGGCCTCCCCCGCTCAGGTGCTCAACCCGGACAAGAACATTCAGCTGGGCGCTGCCTATCTCAGCCAGGTGCACAGCCAGTTCAACGGCAACCGGGTGCTGGCCTCCGCCGCCTACAACGCAGGGCCGGGGCGCGTGCGGCAGTGGTTGAAAGGTGCCAAGCACCTGAGCTTCGATGTGTGGGTAGAGTCCATCCCGTTCGATGAAACCCGCCAGTACGTGCAGAACGTGCTGTCGTACTCCGTCATCTACGGTCAGAAACTGAACGCGCCGCAGCCATTGGTTGACTGGCACGAGCGCTATTTCGACGACATGTAAATACCCGCCCTGTAGCGGCGGCCCAACCGGGCCGCTGCTACAACACCTCCACTGGCATCCCCACTTCCAGGTAGCCGCAGCCGTCGGCCGCCAGGTTCTGACCGAACAACACATCGCCTTCTTTCTGGCGGAAGGTTTTCAGGGTAGTCATCGGCTCGCGGTCAGGGCTGCGCTCACCGGTGGCCGGGTCGATAGTGGTGAAGATACAGCGCACACTCGGCTTGAGTACCCGAAACTCCAGGCTACCGATGCGAATACGCTCCCAGCCATCTTCGGCAAAGGCTTCGGCGCCCTGCACGACCAGGTTTGGCCGAAACCGCAGCATCTCCATAGGGCGGCCAACGCGCTGATTGAGGCCATCCAGGGAGGCCTGGCCAATCAGCAGAAGCGCAAAACCATCGGCAAAGGCCGCGCGGTCGGCGTTGGTGCCGTACCCATTGGGCAGGTAACGGGCTCTCTGCTCCGGGCAATGCACCAGCCGTACCTTCACGCCCAGCCACTGGCTGAGCCAGGCAGCCGCAGCGTCGCCGGCGTCCGGCACGCGGAACGTGTCACGCCACAGGGTAACCCCGCGCAAATCCACATCGGCCTCGGGCACCGGCACCTGCAACAGCGCCTGGCCTGGGGCGCGCAGCAACAGCGTGCCGTTGCCCTCGTCAATGGCCTGTAACTGCCCCAATTGTGGCCAGGCGCGCTGGGTGAGGAAGCGCCCGTTTTCTTCCTCCACCACCATCCAGCGGCGGTCACCTTGCAAACCCAGCAGCCCCACCTGCGATGACAGCAGGCGCTGCGCCTGCCCGGACTTCACGGGGTACCGGTACAACTCACTGAGAAACATCCCTGCCGCCTCACGTCGCGTCAAACGTCAAGCTTATACCGCACGGGCCCAAGGTTCACGCTGGCGTGGTGTCCAGCAACAGACGCTGCTTGACCACATCCACCAGGCGATCCGGCTGGAACTTGGACAGGAAATTGTCGCAACCCACCTTCTTCACCATCGACTCGTTGAAGCTGCCCGACAGGGACGTGTGCAGTACCACGTAGAGCTTGCGCAGCCGTGCGTCATCGCGGATCTCGGTGGTCAGGCGGTAGCCGTCCATTTCCGGCATCTCGGCGTCGGTGAACACCATCAGCAACTTCTCGTACACATCCTCACCGGCATCTGCCCAGCCCTTGAGCATACGCAGTGCCTTGAGGCCATCGCTCGCCACGTGCAACTTCATACCCAGTTGGGACAAGGTGTCGCGCAGCTGCGCAAGGGCAACACTGGAGTCATCCACCAGCAACACCTCGCGGCCTCGGGCCCTGGCGAGCACGGGGTCGGCCAGTTTGTCACCCGAAACCCGTGCGTTGTAAGGCACGATCTCAGCCAGTACCTTCTCGACATCGATCACCTCGACCAGTTTGTCGTCGACCTTGGTGATGGCGGTCAGGTAGTGCTGGCGCCCGGCGCTGGTGGGCGGCGGCATGATCGACTCCCAGTTGAGGTTGACGATGCGGTCGACGCCCCCCACCAGAAACGCCTGCACCGAGCGGTTGTATTCGGTGACGATGATGGTGCTGTCCGGCCCAGGCTGCAGAGGGCGCATGCCAATCGCCTGGGACAAGTCGATCACCGGCAGGGTTTGCCCGCGCAGGTTTACCACACCGCACACGAAGGCGTGGCGCTGAGGCATCAGGGTGAGCTTGGGCAGTTGCAGCACCTCCTGCACCTTGAAAACGTTGATCGCGAAAAGCTGGCGCCCGGCCAGCCGAAACATGAGAATTTCCAGGCGGTTCTCACCTACCAGTTGCGTACGTTGGTCTACCGTGTCGAGAATGCCAGCCATTGGAGAGCCCCCAGGCGTAGTGCGAAAAAAATTGGGATATTGAAGCTGTATCGGCGGCGTCACCTGCATCTTGACCCCTGCAATGTGCGGCCCTTACCGGCAATTGATATCACTTTACCACCATGCTTAACTGCGGACCCTCGCAGATATCGTCGGCGGCATGAAAGTTCCTTCCCTGAGCCCGCCATCAGGGAAACCCCTAGTGGCAATCGGGCGCAACCTGATGTTCGCAATATCCTTTAGCCATTAATGTGACGCCATTCTCACTGCATGAATGGAGTCAGGCTTTGCTAGCTACCGTAACGGCGTGCCCGTCCCCTGCGCCTGTCCCGCGCGTGGAGACCTCGTGATGGACAGTGCCTTACCGTTCAATGACGCCCTCCAATGCTTTCTGGTGGACGCCCAGGTGCTGCTGACACGGGCACAGGAATGCCTGCACCACCTGGAACTGATTGAAAACGACCCCGATGCCTGCTACTGCCTGGATGACACCCTCGACGGGCTCGCCCGGCACGCCAATCACCTGGGGCTGCGTGAAGTGGCCTACTACACCGCCTCCCTGCACGAGGTACTTGCACCGGCCTGCCAACGTGCCTGCCTGCAGCCCGAGGCGCTGCCAGCAGCAACGGCCTGCCTGACACTGCTGGCCTGGCAGCTTGAACTGGTCGACCTGCACACGGGGCGGCTGAACCTGGACATCGGCGAACAACTGGTGCTGTTGGGCGAGCTGGCAAAGGTGGTGCAACCCGGCTGCCCAGCGACTTCACACTAAGCAGTACAAAGTTCAACTTGGCCGCTAGTAAGAGACGCTCGCCGGGGATGAACTTGTAAAGTTGAATTCCGTGTTTCGGAAAGTTGTAGGGAAAGTGCGTAGAACATGGTCGATGGATGGCATTTTGCTACTCGTCATGCCCAACGCAAACAGCCTCTACCGTCAACGGCCAGCGGCGACCACCCGAATACGAAGTGGTAGTATGCGCCCCCAAAACGCTTGCAACTTGAAGAAAGGTTGAAAGATCACGTGGTTGAAAAAACATCGAAAGTACTGCGCCAAAGCCTCTGAGCTGCACTGTGCAAGGCCTCCATCAGCAATACTTCAGTGGCTTCCCTACCTATGTTCCCACGCTTGATGACTTCTTTGCGTTGCCACTCCCCGTCCGCCCTGCTGTGCTGGGCAACGGCAGTGCTGTGCCTGGCCTCGTGCGGCGCTCACCTGGCGCTTTACCTGCTTCATCAGCCCATCCCCTCAAGCCTGATGGTGCTGCAGCTGGCCACGGCGCTGTGCGCCGCGCTGCAACTGGGGGTGGGTGCCAGGTGCATCAGTTTGCGGCCTGCAGAGCTGGCAGAGCGAATGCTGAAAGTGCAAGAAACTGAGCGTCAGCACCTGGGCCGGGAGCTGCATGACGACATTGGCCAGCTGTTGACTGCAGCCAAGTTGCAACTGCAATGGCTGCAGCGGCGCTTGCCCTCCGAGTTGCAAAGCCATTGTGACGCCCTGCGCAGTACACTGGACGACACCTTGGGCAACGTGCGCGATGTTTCTGCACTTCTGAACCCTCGGCAACTGGCCAGCCTGGGCCTTGAGGCCAGCCTGCGCGCGCACTTGGTGCGCACATTGCGCAGCAGTGGCGTGCACTGGAGCCTGGCCTGCAAACAGCGCCTGGGGGGCATCGACGAGGTGGTCGCCATGGCGGTGTTCCGGATCACCCAGGAGGCCGTCACCAATATGCTGCGACACGCACAGGCCCGTAACCTGGTCGTCCGCCTGCAACGTACTGCGGCGGGGCTGGCGCTGTCGATTCACGACGACGGCTGCGGGTTCACCCCTGCAAAGCACCCTGCCCTGGCAGGCCAACGCGGGCTGGCCGGCATGCTGGAGCGGGTCACGGCGTTGCAGGGCAGCCTGGACATCATCAGCGAGCCAGGCCGGGGGGTACGCATAGAGGCGGTGTTCCCATGGCCTGCGCGCACCCGGCAACGGGCAGGAAGAGCGGCTGCCCATGACCTGTAGACTGCTGCTGGTAGACGATCACTCGCTGATCCGTGCCGGGGTCAGAGCCTTGGTGGGCGATATACCCGGCTACGAAGTGATTGGCGAGGCCGATGACGGTAGCCAGCTGCTGGAACAGGTACGCACCCTGAACCCGGACATCATCCTGCTGGACATTTCGATGCGCTCGACCAGCGGCCTGGATGCACTCACCCAGCTACGCGCCAGCGGCAGCCCCTGCCGGGTGCTGATCCTGTCCATGCACACAGACCCGGACCTGATCATGCGCGCACTTGAAAGTGGTGCTCATGGTTACCTGCTCAAGGACACCAGCGCCACCGAGCTGGAACAGGCCCTGGGGGCGGTGCGCAGTGGTGAGCGCTACCTCAGCCCAGCCATTGCCCATACCGTGATCAACCAGGCGCTGCGGCACAGCAGGCACGGCAAGCATGCAGCGTGCGATCGCCACAACCTCACCGCCCGGCAGTTGGAAATTCTGCGCCTGATCGTGCGAGGCAAATCAACCCGCGAAATAGCAGCCGGCCTTGGTCTTTCGATCAAGACCGTGGAAACCCACCGTTCCCAAGTGATGAAACGCCTGCAAATCCATGACGTGGCCGGGCTGGTGCTGTTTGCCGTGCGGGAGAAAATTATCAGCCTGGATGACTGAGCAGCGGCGAGGCACTGGGCAGGTGCAGGCGTAAGGCCGCGGGTTTTGCTGCAAAGCGCAGGCTGTCTGCCTTCAGGGGCTCACCGTCCAGGTTGATGTCCAGCCCCTGCGAACTCTTCACCTCCACCCACGGCAGCCTCGCCCTGATGAACAACCCTTCGCCCCCGAAAAGATCACGCAGGGCGCCCACCACCTCGGTGGGTGCTGGCAGGATGGCGATATCCAGCAGGCCGTCATTGACCGCCGCTCCGGGGCATAGCACCTGCCCCCCGCCGGCTTGACGGCCATTACCGATACCGAGGGCCAGCAAATCCCCTTGCCAGTGGAAATCCGGCCCCTGCAGTTCGACGGACGCGGCCTGCAGCTCACTGAACCGCGATAACCCGGTAAACAGATAGGCTGCAGCGCCGAGCACCTTTTTCAGGTCCTCAGAGGTGCTGGCCGTGACCTGGCTGCCGAAGCCACCGGTCGCCATGTTCAGAAACAGCTGCTCGCCTACCTGGCCCAGGTCAATCGCCTGGGCAGGCTGGTTGAGCAGGGCCAGTGCGGCAGCAGGTTCCAGGGGGATACCGGCAGCCTTGGCAAAATCATTCGCGGTACCCAGCGGCAATAGCGCGAGGCTCGCCTGCGTGCCCGCCAGCCCCATGGCTTCAGCCACGTCCCGCAAGGTGCCATCGCCACCACCTGCAACGATGTGCGGGTAACCTGCAGCCAGCGCTTCGCCGACCAGGCGCTGGGCATCGCCACCCTCCCAGGTCACCCTGACATCCAACTGCCAGCCCGTGTCCCGCAGGGCATGCACGGCACTGCGCAGCTCTTCGTTCATCGCCTGCTTGCCGTGCAGGATCAGCATCGCCTTGCGCCCTTGCATGAAGGTGTCTCCGTGAAATTGACCAACCCTGATCTCGACCATTCGCAGCGCATATTCGTTGCATGCACCCCCGAAAATAGCGGGTGCAGGCACCGAGGCCGCTCAGCCGAGCAATTCGCTGAAAGGAATGAACCGTACGCTGTCGCCCTGCTTCGGTGTGGTGCCCTCAAGCACCTCGACCAGGCCCTCGGCCCACACTGCGCTGCGCAGCACACCTGAACTCTGGTTTTTGTAGATGCGCACCTGGCCTTGCTCGATGCGCCCACGCAGGTATTCCCGGCGGTTGCCAGGCTTGGGCCAGTCGAAGCCGGCCGGCATGGGAAAACTCAACGGCGCCACATCGGCAACCCCTTGCCGGCGAAGCAGGTAAGGCCTGGCCAGCAGGCCGAAGGTGACCAGGGTGGAGGCCGGGTTACCCGGCAGGCCGATCACCGGTACACCCTGGAAATGGCCGAACGTGAGCGGCTTGCCCGGTTTGATTGCCAGCTTCCACAGCGCCAGCTCACCGGCCTCGCGCAGGGCAGCGCCCAGGTAGTCCGCCTCACCGACAGACACCCCACCGGTGGACAAGATCAGGTCGACATCCCCCAGGTCTGCGAGGCGGGCACGCGTGCGCGCCAGGTCATCGGGCAGGATGCCAGCATCTACCACGTCGCAGCCCAAGCGCAGCAACCAGCTGAGCAACAGTTGGCGGTTGCTGTTGTAGATCTGCCCAGGCCCCAGCGGCAGGCCAGGCTCGACCAGCTCGTCACCCGTAGACAGCACGGCAACGCGCACTTTGCGCACCACATCCAGGTGCCCATGCCCCAATGTCGCCGCAAGGCCCAACTCGATCGGCCCCAGCCGAGTGCCCGCAGCCATCACCTGCTCGCCCTTGCGGGTTTCCTGGCCTTGGGGACGAATGTTCTGCTGAGGGCTCAACGCCTGCAGAAAGGTGACACGGCCGTCATCGCCAAGCACGGCATTTTCCTGCATCTCCACACAGTCGGCGCCCTGCGGCACGGGTGCCCCGGTAAAAATGCGCGCACAGGTGCCTGGTTGCAAAGGCTGCGGTGCATGGCCGGCAAAAATTCGCTGGCTGACGGGTAGCGGCTGGCCCAGCCAGTCAGCCATGCGCAATGCGTACCCGTCCATGGCACTGTTGGGCCAAGGCGGCAGGTCGAGGGACGCCACCAGGTCGGTTGCCAGCACCCTGCCCTGTGCGTCGGCCAGTGCAACGGTCTGCACTTCGCGCAGCGGCGCAGCATCGGCCAGCGCCAGCAATTGGTCGAGGGCCTGCTCCACCGGCATCAGCGCGCTGGCCTGAATCGCCTCAACCACGGCTTTCACAGGCCGCTGCCTGCTTCAGGTGGGGGACAAAATTGCACGGGCGATGCCGCGCATCAAGCTGCTCGGCCAGGATGCCGTCCCAGCCTGTGCGCACGGCATTGGTCGAGCCAGGCAGGCAGCACACCAGGGTGCCATTGGCAAGGCCGGCCAGGGCCCGCGACTGCACCGTCGATGTCCCGATATCAGCCACTGATATCTGCCGGAACAGCTCGCCAAAACCCTCTACCTGCTTGTCGAGCAGGCAGGTGACCGCCTCTGGGGTGCTATCCCTGCCGGTGAAGCCGGTACCGCCGGTGATCAGCACCACTTGTACCTGGTCATCGGCGATCCAGGTGGCGACCTGCGCACGGATCTTGTACAGGTCGTCCTTGAGCAGCACGCGCTCGGCCAGACGGTGGCCTGCAGCGCTCAGCCGGTCAACGAAGACCTGGCCAGAGGTATCGGTGTCGAAGGTACGGGTATCGCTGACGGTGAGCACAGCAATGTTCAGCGGTACAAAGGGGGTATCTGCCTTGGCTTTCATGGGTATCCATCACAAGTACATGCAATGGCCGCAGTTATATCACAGCCCATGCGCCGACAGAGGATGTGCCCCGCGCTTGCGCTGGATCAAGCAACGGCATTGCCGTTATGCTGCACTTGAAAGGAACTTGCACTAACGTCCCGCGTCTTAACTGTCATCTTGCACCATCGCACTTGGAGAACCACGATGATCAAACGGACCCTTCCCGCCTTCCTGCTCGCTGCGGGCATGGCCGCCCTCGCAGGCTGCTCGACCCCATCCGTCATTACACTGAACGACGGCCGCGAAATTCAGGCAGTGGACAAACCGTCCTACGATGAAGACTCCGGCTTCTACGAATTCGAGCAGTTGGACGGCAAGCGCATGCGCTTGAACAAAGACCAGATCCGTACCGTCAAAGAGCTCTGATCAGGCGCCCGATTTTGGCAAAGCCCCTTTTAACAACAAGGGCTTGCGTGCGAAATCGGGATGCAGTAGGATTTTGTTCATCGGAGTGTAGCGCAGCCAGGTAGCGCGTCTCGTTCGGGACGAGAAGGCCGCAGGTTCGAATCCTGTCTCTCCGACCAAATCCTTGTCAAAAAGCCCGCCATGAGCGGGCTTTTTGTTGTGCCTTTCTTGTGGGTTGCAACGCCTCAGGCGCTGAGCCGCGAGGTCACCTGCGCCAATTGCCCAGATAACCCATGCAGGCGCTGGCCCGCTTGCTCGGTGTGTTGCACCGCCTGTTGGTTGGCGGTCGCGATGCGGGTGATTTCGACCAGGTTGCGGGAGATGTCCTCGGCCACACTGGTCTGCTCTTCAGCGGCCGTGGCAATTTGCCTGTTCATATCGCGAATGGCCTCGACGGCCAAGGTGATGCGCCGCAGCATCTGGCCCGCCTGCTGCACTTGCTCGGCACCCTCTTCGCTGCGCTGCTGGCCGCTTTGGATGGCCTTCACCGCTTCAACCGCACCACCCTGCACGGCATCGATAATCTGATGGATCTCGGCAATCGAGGCAGCGGTGCGCTGCGCCAGGCTGCGCACCTCGTCCGCCACCACGGCAAAGCCACGCCCGGCGTCACCGGCCCGGGCCGCTTCGATAGCAGCGTTGAGGGCCAGCAGGTTGGTCTGCTCGGCGATACCACGGATGACCTCAAGCACTTTACCAATGCGTGCACTGTCGGTTTCCAGGTGGCGGATCACCGCCGCCGTGCCGGTAATTTCCCGGTTCACCATGCCGATGATGTCGATGGTCTGCTGCATCACCTGCTCACCCGCCTGGGCACCCTGGTCCGCGTCATCCGCTGCCCGCGCCGCCTCGGAGGCGTGCCGGGCAACTTCCTGGGCCGTGGCAGACATCTCATGCATGGCGGTGGCGACCTGGTCGGTACGCTGGAACTGGTCTTCGGTACCGTTTGCCATCTCACTGGCAATGTGGCGCAGCTGGCCGCTGGCGTCCTCAAGCTCGTGGGCATTGCCCTTGAGCCGGCCAACGGTCTCGGCCAGAAAATCACGCAAGGTGTTGGCCGCCTTCGCCAGGCGCCCCAGTTCATCCTGCCGGCGGCTTTCCACACGGCCTTCGAACCGGCCTTGGCTGAGCTGAGCGACGTAGTCGATCAGTTGCCGTATAGGCTGGACCAGGCTGCGGTTCACCAGCCACAGGCTCAGCAGGCCTACCAGCAGTGTCGAGGCCAGCATCACCAGCAGGCCCAGCCAAACCGTACGTTCGGCACTGGCATTGATGACGCCGGCACGTTGGCCGGCCTCGGCACGCAACTGCTCGACAAGCTGGCTCATCTGCTCGCTGGCTGCGCGGTCTACGCCCTTCACCGCGAGGTCGCCGGCAAATGGGTCGCCCCCGGCGGCGATAAAGGCCTGACGCCCGCGCTCGTAGTCCTGCCCCAGTTGCAGGTGGCTGTCACGCAGTTGCTGCAGTGGCCCCTTCAAGCGGCTGTCACTGCGCTCGATCAACTGGTCCAGCAGTTGTTGCACCTGCTGTTCTCGCGCCTGGAACTGCTGCCAGTATTTGTCCATATCCGCAGGCTGACGCCCGCGCAGCAGCACGTTCTTCCATTCCTGCACCTGAATCTTGAACTGAAGATTGGCCTCTTCGATCATCTGGGAGGCCTGCAGTGGCCCGTCCACCAGTTGGGCATAGCTACGAACGCTGGAAGACAGGAACTGAAAGCACACCAGCGCGATCAGCAACATGGCCGCCAGGCTACCGCCCAGCATCAGCAGAATCTGCACCTTGAGGGATTTGCTAAACATCATGCATCTCAAAACAGGAAGGGAAGAAACGGCGCGCGCTCGCGACACCCGTCTAGACACTCCCTGTCCCGGAAGGCAGGCCAAAAAAAAGCTGCCATCAAGCAGATAGCAGCCAGTTCGAGCACGTGCACAACAGTTGGGGCAGATAGTCTCAGGCAATTACTACAAAAATATGACAAACCCGCTGCAGGCTAATCGGTGTTGAACTGCAACGAGGCCAGCCGCGCATACAGCGGGCTGGTCTCGATCAACTGGCGGTGAGTGCCCACCGCAACCACGCGGCCTTTGTCGATCACTGCGATGCGGTCGGCATGCTGCACCGTCGCCAGGCGGTGGGCGATCACCAGCGTGGTCCGGCCTGCCATCAGCGCGGGGAGTGCCTGTTGAATCAGGTACTCGCTTTGCGCATCCAAGGCACTGGTGGCCTCATCGAGCAGCAGCACCGGCGCATCCACCAACAAGGCCCGGGCTATCGCGATGCGTTGTCGCTGGCCACCGGACAGGCCGATGCCGCCCTCCCCCAGGAGGGTCTGGTAACCCTGCGGCAGTTGGCGGATGAATGCGTCCGCATGGGCACCCTGCGCCGCCGCTTCAACCTGCACGTCAGTGGCCTGCGGCCGGCCATAGCGGATATTCGCCGCCACCGTACCGCGAAACAGTGAGGGGTTCTGCGCCACCAGGGCGAATTGCCGGCGTAACGTGTCAGGTTCGAGCTGGTCAATTGCGATGCCATCAAGCAGGATGCGCCCCTGCTGTGGGTCATGGAAGCGCAGCAGCAAGTCGAACAGGGTGGACTTGCCAGCCCCCGAAGGCCCAACCAGCGCCACCGTCTGCCCAGGCTCGATCTCCAGGCTGAGGTGGTCAATGGCTGCCACTGCCGGGCGTGAGGGGTAGGCAAACACGATGTTGTGCAGCGCGATGCGCCCGCTCGCCCGCGCCAGGGGCAGTTGCTGTGCTGGTGCAGGGGGCTGGATCACACTGGTGGCGGCCAGCAGTTCGGCAATGCGCTCAGCCGCGCCCGCCGCCCGCTGCAGCTCGCCAATCACTTCGCTGAGCGTACCGAACGCACTCCCCACGATCAGGCTATAGAACACGAACGCCGCCAGCTCGCCGGCCGAAATGCGCCCAGCGATAACATCCGTACCACCTACCCACAACATCACCCCAATCGCCCCGAGCACCAGCATGATGACCAGCGTGATCAGCCAGGATCGCTGGGCAATACGCTTGCGGGCCACTGAAAACGCCTCTTCGACAGCCTCGGCAAACTGCTCGCGGTCGTGGGCCTGATGGGTATAGGCCTGCACTGTCTTGATCTGGCCAAGGGTTTCGGCCACGTAACTGCCCACGTCCGCCACCCGGTCCTGGCTCAGGCGCGACAGGGTGCGTACCCGGCGACCGAACAACAGAATCGGGGCGAGCACCACCGGTAGCGTCACCACCACGATGCTGGTCAGTTTGGGATTGGTAATGAACAGCACAATCACCCCGCCGATCACCATCAACGCATTACGCAGGAACATGGACAGGGACGAACCGATCACCGACTGCAGCAAGGTGGTATCGGCGGTCAGCCGCGACTGTATTTCGGAGCTGCGGTTGTCTTCGAAAAACCCAGGGTGCAGCGTCAGCAGGTGGTCGAACACCGCCCGACGGATATCCGCCACACAGCGCTCGCCAATCCACGACACCAGGTAAAAGCGGCTGAACGTTCCCAACGCCAGAGCAACAACCAACGCCATGAACAGCGCGACGGTCTGGTTGAGCTGGTGCACCGACCCGGTCATGAACCCCTGATCCACCAGCAACCGTATGCCTTGCCCCATGGACAGGGTAATGGCTGCGGTCACAACCAGTGCCAGCAGCGCCAGCAGCACGCGCTGGCGGTAGGGGCGAACGAACTGCCAGGCCAGGCGCAAGGCGCGGCGTGGGCGAGCATCGGAGTGAGGCATGGGGGTTATCACAAAAAGGTGGGCCCTCCAGCCTACCACTCATCCCCCCTCATGGAACTGCCGGAGGCTGCTATAGCCTATCGATCTAACCCTGGTATGGAGCTTTTGCGCCGTATCTGTTGCACTGTGCCTGCCTGGCCCGCGAGAGGCTTGTCACCGCCTGGTCATGGCGCAGGGTTAACCTGATTCCGTTACTGAAGAGGAGACCATGCATGAACGTGCAATCCAACCACGACCACCACGCCAAGCCTGGGTGCGCACCGCAGCAAAAGGTTGCCGGCGCCCTGATCGACGCACAGGGGCGTGAGGTACCCATCACCGAGCAGATGATCCAGCAGGCCTGCAAGGCCCTAGAAGAAAGCCGGGTGGAGCGCGTACGCAAGGACTGATTGGCGAATTTCCTGTAACCCGGCACCTGTGCCGGGTTTTTTTCGCCCGCTAGATGCCGTTGTTCGCCAAGCCCTGCTCGGCTGTTTTCAAACCAGCCTTGCGCCCAACGCCCCTACCATCTGCACCAATTGCGGCGAGTCTCCACGTACATGAACGGCCAGGCCCTCGATTTCACGACGCGGCGGGTAGTGCTTGCGCAGCTGGTCGAACGCTGCCCGTTGCCGTTGGCTGTCGTCACTGAGGCTGCGGCGCAAATCCGCATCGTCGCGGCGTGGGTCATAGACCGCACGGCACAGGGTAGCCAGTGCCCATTGCAGATCCGCACCGGCATCCAGCTCGATCTGCGCCAGTGGCGGGCGTGGCAGCAGGTCGGCTAGCGCCACCTGCTCATCAACGCCCAAATAGCGACACAGCGCCTGGTAGATCTGTGCGGTACCGCGCTGGCGGCCATCGAGGCTGTAGCCTGCGATATGCGGGGTGGCCAGCGTGCACAGGTCGGCCAATGGCAGGTCGACCGCCGGCTCCCCTTCCCACACGTCCAATACAGCGTGCACATCGGCACGCGCGTTCAGCAGTTCGCGCAAGGCTGCATTGTCGATCACGGGCCCGCGGCTGGCATTGAGCACCCAGGCACCGGGGCGCAGGCGGGCCAGTTGCGGCTGGCCGAGCAGATGCCAGGTAGGGCAAGCCCCGCCGCGCTGCAGGGGCGTATGCAGGCTGATCACATCGCAGTGTTCCAGGATGGCATCAAGGCTGACGTACTCACCGCCCTCGGCAGCCTGGCGCGGCGGGTCGCACACCATGACCTTCCACCCCAGGCCACGCAGCACGCGCACCAGCCGCCCGCCCACCTCACCGGCGCCCACCACACCGTAGACCTTGTCAGGCAGCGCAACCCCTTCGAGGTCGGCAAGTGTCAGCAGGCTGCCCAATACGTAATCCACCACGCCTCGGGCATTGCAGCCAGGGGCGCTGCTCCAGCGGATACCCGCTTCGGTGAAGTAATCGAGGTCGAGGTGGTCGGTACCAATGGTGCACGTACCCACGAAGCGCACGCGGCTGCCTTCAAGCAGTTGGCGGTCCACCTTGGTGACGGAGCGTACCAGCAGAATGTCGGCATCCCTGACGCTGGCAGCATCGAGCCCCCGCCCTGGGTATCGGCGTATCTCGCCGAAGCCCTGGAAGAATGCATCGAGCAGCGGGATATTCTCGTCGGCAACTATCAGCATGGCGCTCTCCTGTCTGGGCAGCGCAGTGTAGGCGCAACGCGGGGTGGGTTCCAGAGCGCTTCAGTCGGCTTTCTTGCGGATCCAGTACAGGAAGGTGCCAGCTTCTTCCTGTTGCTGGAGCAGTTCGTGGCCAAGAAAGTTGCAGAACTTGGGGATGTCGCGGCGCGTGGAGGGGTCGGTGGCGATGACCTTGAGCAGGCCGCCTGCGGCCAGATCACGCACGTGCTGGTGCAGCATCATCACCGGTTCAGGGCAATTCAGGCCCGTGGCGTCGAGAGTGGCATCAGGGGTGAAGTCGGTCATGGAGGGCTCCGCAAAATGATTGCCATTGTCGCGCATTGTTCGGTGTGGACCAAGCTGGATGGTGCTCGCCTCGATAATGGTTTTGCCTGCGAGACCAAGCACCACCGCACAAACCAAGGCAAGCCCGTGGTTGCCATCACCGGCGCGGTTTCAGATCCAACCGGCGCAAGTGACAGGTCACCTCCTCACGGTCATGGTAAAGCTGCTTGCAAGCAATCGACACCCTCACCTTGCTCGCCTTGAACGTCGCCTCCATCCGATCCAGCAACCGCCGCACCTCTGCATACCGCTGTTTCATCGGCAACTTGAGGTTGACTACCGCCTCCCGACACAGCCCTTCCCCTAACCACGTCTCGATCAACGAAGTGGTCCGCGCCGGTTTCTCGACGATGTCACACACCATCCAGTCCACCGCCTGCTTCGGCCGCCAGGTGAAACCATCGGCCATCAAATGCTGTACCAACCCCGTGTCCATGAGGCTTTCTGCCATAGGCCCGTTATCGATGGCCGTGACCAGCATGCCCCGTCGCACCAGTTGATACGTCCAGCCGCCAGGCGAAGCACCCAGGTCCACCCCCGTCATGTCGTCGCCCAGGCGTTGCTCCCACTGGTCCCGCGGGATGAACTGGTGCCAGGCTTCTTCCAGCTTCAACGTCGAACGGCTGGGCGCCTCGCGGGGGAATTTCAGGCGTGGGATGCCCATTGGCCAAAGCGCGCTGTTGGCAGGCGGTGCACTCCCGGCAAACACCCGTCGGCCGCTGATGAAGGTCAGCAGCAAGCGCGGGCGTGTGGTGTCCTCGACCAGCCGCCCAGCCTTCTCCAGCGCCTTGCGCAACGGCGCCTCGAACTTGCGGCAGAACGTGGACAGTTCCTTGCCGTCATTGCTGTCCAGCACTTCCAGCCAAAGGCTGCCGAACACCGGCTGGCCCGCCAGTTGATCCAGCAGCACACTGATGCGGTCGGTTTCCGGCAACTCGATGTACCCACCACATGCCCACTGCCGCGCAAAGATCAGTTGGCTGAAGCGCAGCGCGCCCATCAGCCGCTCGGCAGCGCCCGCCTCGCTACAGACGAACTCGGCGCAGGCGCCATGCGCCTTGCCCTTGGCGTAACCGGCAATGCCCACCCGGGCAGCATGTTCGCTGATCTCGGCGCACACCTCGCCCTCGAAACCGGGCCGGCAATGCATGAACAGGGTATTCATCTCTCACTCCACGACGGCTGGCGCACCCAAGGCGCCGGCAGGGCCGCGATGATAAAGGAAGTTCGGAACCTGCGACATGCCCCGCCGGTCCAGAAAAGGGTCAGGTAACGCAAACCGGACTAACCTGACCATTCAGCCAGGCCCGTGCCGTGCGGGCTGGTACACAGCGGTGCTACCGGCAACTCCTTCAATCGTTGCCTGGCACCGGCGCAGAAGGAGTTGGCAATGCCCTCGCTCGATAGCCTGAAAACCCTCAAGCCGCTACAAGTCGGCAACCAGACCTACCACTATTTCAGCCTTACCGAGGCCGCCCGCCAGTTGGGTGACCTGCAGCGCCTGCCCATGTCGCTGAAAGTGCTGCTGGAAAACCTGCTGCGCTGGGAGGACGGCAAAACCGTCACCCGCGACGACCTGCAAGCGCTGGCCCAGTGGCTGACCGAGCGCCGCTCGGACCGCGAGATCCAGTATCGCCCTGCGCGCGTGCTGATGCAGGACTTTACCGGCGTCCCTGCAGTGGTCGACCTAGCCGCGATGCGCGCGGCCATGGCCAAGGCCGGCGGTGACCCGCAACGCATCAACCCGCTGTCGCCAGTGGACCTGGTTATTGACCACTCGGTGATGGTCGACCACTACGGCACTGCACAGGCCTTTGGCGAAAACGTCGACATCGAAATGCAGCGCAACGGCGAGCGCTACGCATTCCTGCGCTGGGGCCAAAGTGCCTTCGACAACTTCAGCGTGGTACCACCGGGCACCGGCATATGCCATCAGGTCAACCTTGAATACCTGGGCCGTACGGTGTGGACCCGCGAGGCGGACGGCCGTACCTACGCGTTCCCCGACACGCTGGTGGGCACTGACTCGCACACCACCATGATCAATGGCCTGGGCGTGCTGGGCTGGGGTGTGGGCGGCATCGAAGCGGAAGCGGCGATGCTAGGCCAGCCGGTATCGATGCTGATACCGCAGGTGATTGGCTTCAAGCTGACCGGCAAGCTGCGCGAAGGCATCACCGCCACCGACCTGGTGCTGACGGTGACACAAATGCTGCGCAAGAAAGGCGTGGTGGGCAAGTTCGTCGAATTCTACGGCGACGGCCTGGCCGAGTTGCCCCTGGCCGACCGTGCAACCATCGCCAACATGGCACCGGAATACGGCGCCACGTGCGGTTTCTTCCCGGTGGATGATGTAACCCTGGACTACCTGAGGCTGTCGGGCCGGCCGGCTGCCACCGTGGAACTGGTGGAGCATTACTGCAAGGCCCAGGGGCTGTGGCGCCTACCGGGTCAGGAACCGTTGTTCAGCGACACGTTGGCCTTGGACATGCACGATGTGGAATCCAGCCTGGCAGGGCCCAAGCGCCCGCAGGATCGGGTAGCACTGGGCCAGGTCAGCCAGGCCTTCGACCACTTCATCGAACTGCAGCCCAAACCGCTTGCTCGCGAAGTCGGGCGGCTGGAGAGTGAGGGCGGCGGCGGCGTGGCCGTTGGCAATGCTGACCAAGCCGGTGAAATCGACTACAGCCACCAGGGGCAGACCCACACGCTACGCGACGGCGCGGTGGTCATTGCGGCCATCACCTCGTGTACCAACACGTCCAACCCCAGCGTCATGATGGCGGCAGGCCTGGTTGCCAAAAAGGCCCTGGAAAAAGGCCTGCAACGCAAGCCGTGGGTCAAGAGCTCGCTGGCCCCTGGTTCGAAGGTGGTCACGGAGTACTTCCACGCGGCCGGGCTTACGCCCTACCTCGACGAACTGGGCTTCGACCTGGTGGGCTATGGCTGCACCACCTGCATCGGTAACTCCGGGCCGCTGGACGAGCCGATTGAAAAAGCCATTGCCAACGCCGACCTGACCGTCGCCTCGGTGCTGTCGGGCAACCGCAACTTCGAAGGCAGGGTGCACCCACTGGTCAAGACCAACTGGCTGGCCTCCCCGCCCCTGGTGGTGGCCTATGCCCTGGCAGGCAGTGTGCGTGTGGACCTGACCAAGGACCCGCTGGGCACCGACAAGCATGGCCAGCCTGTCTACCTGAAGGACATCTGGCCCACCCAGCAGGAAGTGGCTGCTGCGGTAGCCAAGGTCGATACCGCGATGTTCCACAAGGAGTACGCCGAGGTGTTTGCCGGCGATGCACAGTGGCAGGCCATCGAAGTGCCGCAGGCTGCGACCTATGTGTGGCAAGACGACTCCACCTACATTCAGCACCCGCCCTTCTTCGAGGGGATCGAGGGCCCCGCCCCGCAGATCACCGACATCCGTGGCGCACGCATACTGGCGCTGTTGGGCGACTCGGTCACCACCGACCACATCTCGCCCGCGGGCAACATCAAGGCCGACAGCCCAGCAGGGCGTTATTTGCGTGACAAAGGTGTGGAGCCCAGGGATTTCAACTCCTACGGATCGCGCCGCGGCAACCACGAAGTGATGATGCGGGGCACCTTTGCCAATATTCGCATCCGCAATGAAATGCTCGGCGGCGAGGAAGGTGGTAACACCTTGCACGTACCCACGGGTGAGAAACTATCCATCTATGATGCCGCCATGCGTTACCAACAGGACGGCACACCGCTGGTGGTGATTGCCGGCCAGGAGTACGGCACTGGTTCCAGCCGCGACTGGGCGGCCAAGGGCACCAACCTGCTGGGGGTCAAGGCTGTGCTTGCCGAGAGCTTCGAGCGTATCCACCGCTCGAACCTGGTCGGCATGGGCGTGCTCCCCCTGCAGTTCAAGGCTGGGCACGACCGCAAGCAGCTGGGCCTCACCGGCAGGGAGCAGATCGAGCTAACCGGCCTTGAAGGCGTGCACATTCACCCCGGCATGAGCTTGCCACTGCGCATCACCCGCGAGGATGGGCAACAGCTGGACATCGAGGTGTTGTGCCGCATCGACACCCTCAATGAAGTGGAATACTTCAAGGCCGGCGGCATCCTGCATTATGTGTTGCGCCAACTGATAGCGGCGTAAAGGCAATGGGGCACCTGCGCCCTGCGCGCAGCTGCCCCTACTATCCGCGCAATGAATAGTTCATCGCGCCGTCACTTAAACGCAATAAAAAGCGCGTTATTGCGGCTATCAGCTGCGAACTTTCACGTTTGGTAATTCAAGTTCGTCACTGGCGTATTGCCTTGGGTCCCTGCAAATATTCCCTCAACAAAACACGCGGCGTGCCGATAGCCCTCCAAAGCCCCGCGGACATCCAAGCCATGCGTAACAACCAGCCGATTACCCAGAGAGAACGGACTTTCCCTGCCAAGCAGCGGTTGATCTCCACCACCAATGCCAAAGGCGTTATTACCTACTGCAACGATGCGTTCATCGAAATCAGCGGTTTTACCCGCGATGAGCTGATGGGTGCGCCGCATAACCTGGTCCGTCACCCCGACGTGCCGCCCGCCGTCTTTGCCCACATGTGGCAAACCCTCAAGCAGGGCCAGCCCTGGATGGGTATCGTCAAGAACCGCTGCAAGACCGGCGACCATTACTGGGTCAATGCCTATGTCACACCGGTTTTCGAAAACAACCAGGTCGTCGGTTTCGAATCGGTCAGGGTCAAGCCGACCGCTGAGCAGATCCGCCGCGCCGAGGCGTTGTACCAGCGCATCAACCAGGGCAAACCCGCGGTCCCGCGCCGCGACCGCTGGCTGCCGGTGCTGCAGGACTGGCTGCCGTTCATTCTGATCAGCCAGATCGGCTTCCTGATTGGCATATGGCTGGGACACTCCTGGGGCTTCGCGTTGGCCGCGGCGCTTTCCGTGCCCTTGGGCCTGCTGGGCCTGACCTGGCAGCAGCGCGGGCTCAAGCGCCTGCTGCGCCTAGCTGAACAGACCACGTCCGACCCGCTGATCGCGCAAATGTACACCGACAGCCGCGGGGTGCAGGCACGCCTGGAAATGGCCATGCTGAGCCAGGACGCACGCATGAAAACCTGCCTGACACGCCTGCAGGATACCGCCGAGCACTTGAGCGACCAGGCGCGTCAATCCGATGTGCTGGCACACAAGAGCTCTTCGGGGCTGGAACGCCAGCGGGTGGAAACCGAGCAGGTTGCTGCCGCCGTCAACCAGATGGCCGCCACTACCCAGGAAGTGGCCAACCACGTGCAACGCACCGCCGATGCCACCCAGGAGGCCAACCGCCTTACTGGCCAGGGTCGCCAGATTGCGGGTGAAACCCGTGAAGCCATCGAGCGCCTGTCGGCGGCAGTTGGCGAAACTGGGCAGACCGTGACCCAGCTGGCCAAGGACAGCGACGAGATCGGCGGCGTGGTGGATGTGATCAAAGGCATTGCCGACCAGACCAACCTGCTGGCCCTCAACGCAGCCATCGAGGCAGCGCGCGCGGGTGAGATGGGGCGTGGTTTCGCGGTGGTCGCCGATGAGGTGCGCCAGTTGGCCCAGCGTACCGCCGAGTCCACTGGGCAGATCCACAGCCTGATCGCCAAGCTGCAACAGACCGCCAGCAATGCCGTCACCACCATGGAAAGCGGCCACCGTCAGGCGCAGGAGGGGGTGGATCGGGTGATGCAGGCCGACGAGGCGCTGGTGGGCATCAGTGAGGCAGTGGCCAATATCACCGACATGGCCACCCAGATTGCTGCCGCAACTGAAGAACAGACTGCCGTTGCTGACGAGATCAGCCGCAACATCAGCACCATTGCCGACCTGGCTGACCAAACGGCCGAGCAGGCGCAGCATTCGGCGCTGTTGAGCGAGGAGCTGAACACGACTGCCGGCAGCCAGTATTCGCTGGTGGAGCGGTTCAACCGCTGATTCCGGTACCCCAGGCGCCCGTTATCGGGCGCCCCTGCAGGCGTTACCAGTCGAGTTGCAGGCGGCTCTGGAAATAGCGTTCCTCGCCAGAAAGCGGGTCGACAAAACGCAAGCTCTGAGCCAATAGCTTCAGCGGTTGCTGGTAATCATCTTCGACAGTGCGCAGGTGGGGGTAGAAAGGATCGTTGCTGATACCTGCCCCCAACGCGGCCATGTGAACCCGCAGTTGGTGGGTCTTGCCAGTTACCGGGGACAGGCCGTAGCGCCATAGCCCGCCATTCTTTTCCAGCACCTCAGCCACGGTTTCGCTGTTGGCCTGCCCGTCCACCTCATGCATGCGGAAAAACGGCTCACCGTGCTCCAGACGGCTTTTATGCACCAGCGGAAAGCTGTGCTGCGGCATGGCGGCGGCAATGGCCTGATAGCGTTTTTCGATACGCCGCTCAGGGAACAGCCGCTGGTAGGCGCTGCGGGAGTTCGGGTTGGCAGAAAACAGCACCAGGCCCGCAGTATGGCGGTCTATCCGGTGCAACGGGACCAGGTTCGGGTTGTCGAGGCGGCGGATCAAGCGGCGCAGCAGCGTTTGCTCCACGTATTCGCCGCCAGGCGTCACGGGCAGAAAATGCGGTTTGTCGGCCACCACAAGGTGTTCGTCAGCATGCAGCACCACTTCCTGGGCAGGAATGACCCGCTCATTGGGCACCTCGCGAAAATAATGCAGGCGCATGCCCCGCTTGTACGGCAGGCTGGCCGCTACCGGCCGCCCCTGCGCATCCAGCACCCGGCCACGGGCAAAACGGTCGAGCCACTGGCTACGGTCGATGGCTTTGAAGTGATCGCACAAGCAGTCGAGTACGGTTGCCCAGCCCCCCGGTGGCAAGCACACCGTGCTGGCTTGCTGCTGGGCGGGGTCGAAGGGCGTGGTCATGGCGTGGCTCGAAGCGGGTAAGGCCGCGCATTATCCCCCATGCCTGCGCTGTCAGCCAGCCTGTGCCAACGCCTCGCTGCGGGCCTTCAACCACCGCAACACCTGCACGGGCTCCCAGCGCCCCGGGTCGTAAAGGGCGTACAGCAGCCCCTCATAACCCACCACATCGAGGCCACGGTGGTACCCCGCACGCTGGAACAAGGCCTCGATCTCGGCAAAACAGGTATTGAAATGCACTTTGCCAAAAGGCGTGAGGTTGTCGGTCACCAGCCCTTCGAGGCGCAGCTCCAGGACAGCGTCGGCCACCCGCTCGACAGGCATGCGGTTGACGCTGTACTTCAATTGCTCGACATTGAGCATGGATTCACCTCGACACTGTATTTATATACAGCATACGAACATCCCTCCGTGGTCGTCAATGCACCCTATTGCAGGCCGGGCAGGTAACCGCTGCCTTTGCGTATGGTCAACACCTGCCGCCTTGGCGCACCACGGCTGACTGACAGGTGCACCCACTTGTCGAACTCCAGAATCAGCTGGTCGAACCCAATGGGGCTGTCGCAGATGCGCTGTACTGTTTCGCGCGGGCATACCTCGATGACCGTGAAATCGGCCGCCAGCCCCTGCACATGCTGGCTTTTGGCGGAGCCACCAATCAGCGTGTTAAGGCGCTCGCTGCGGTAGCCACTGCTAATGATGATGGGGGCGTCGAACAGGGCGCGCACCTGCTCGAGGGTGTTGCACAGCAGCTTGAGGTTGTCGACCACAGGGCCTGGCGGGGTGTTGTCGAACCCGTCCCGGGCGGCTAGCTGGGACACGATCATTTCCCTTAGGGTGAAGTGCGGGGTAAGCAGCATGACAGGCGATTCCGATGAAGGTTGACCAGGTCGGCACCCGTGTGCCGCCGGCCAAGCATTCACCTATCACCGCCCACTTGGAGCAGGGTCAGGGATCCTCCAGAGGCCTCATTGCTCCAGGAAAGCCACGACCTGTTCGGCATCGAATGGCCAGTGCAACTCACCCCCGTTGTCGCAGCGGCGCAACACCGGGATGACCAGCCCGTAGCGCTCGAACAGCGCCTCGTTGTCGGCAATGTCCACCAATTCGACCAACAGGCCATGGTCGACGAAAGGCATCAGCACAGCCTCCGCCACCTCGCACAGGTGGCAGCCAAGGGTGCCGAACAATTGGCATTCAGGCAGCATGGGGCAGGCTCCGTTGCATGTGCAGAACGCTATTCTAGGCCGTTAACGCTGCCCCTGCACCCAAACCTGATCAATCCTGGGTAGTGGCGCCGATGCGGTGCAGCGACAGGTCAGCCCCCTCGAATTCCTGCTCGTGGCTCAAGCGCAAGCCAAGCACGGCGCGCACCGTGCCATACACCGCAAACCCACCGGCCAGCGCCACCACCACCCCGGCCAGGGTACCCAACAGCTGGCTCCACAGGCTGACACCGCCCAAACCACCCAACGCGGTCTGGCCGAAGATGCCACACGCCACCCCACCCCAGACCCCACACAGGCCGTGCAAGGGCCACACGCCCAGTACGTCATCGATCTTCCAGCGGTTCTGCGCGGCGGTGAAGGTCCAGACGAACAGCACACCGGCCACCAGGCCAGTCGCCAGTGCGCCGGCCGGGTGCATCACGTCAGAACCCGCACAGATGGCAACCAGCCCCGCCAGCGGTCCGTTATGCAAGAACCCTGGGTCATTGCGCCCGGCCAGCAGTGCCGACAAGGTGCCACCCACCATGGCCATCAGCGAGTTGATCGCCACCAGCCCGCTGACCCCCTGCAGCGTCTGAGCGCTCATCACATTGAAGCCGAACCAGCCGATGATCAGAATCCACGAGCCCAGCGCCAGGAACGGTATGCTGGAAGGCGCAAATGCCACCAGGCGGCCGTCCCGATAACGCCCACGGCGTGGCCCCAACAGCACGACTGCGGCCAGTGCCAGCCAGCCGCCCATGGCATGCACCACGATGGAGCCGGCGAAATCGTGAAACGGTGCAGCAAACCGGGCCTGCAGCCAAGCTTGTACACCCAGGTTGCCATTCCAGACCATGCCTTCGAAGAACGGGTAGACGAATGCCACGATCACTGCCGTGGCGCACAACTGCGGTACAAACCGTGCCCGCTCAGCGATACCGCCCGAAATAATTGCAGGGATCGCAGCAGCAAAGGTCAGCAGGAAGAAACACTTGACCAGCGCATACCCCTGGTCAGCGGCGAGCGCGGCAGCCGGCTGGAAAAAACCCACGCCGTAGGCTATCCAGTAACCGATGAAGAAGTACACCAGCGCCGAAACGGCGAAGTCGCTGAGGATCTTTGACAATGCGTTGACCTGGTTCTTGTAACGCACCGTGCCCACTTCAAGAAACGCGAAGCCGGCGTGCATGGCCAGCACCAGAATGGCCCCCATCAGAATGAACAGGGTGTTGGAACCGTGGACCAGTGAGTCCATCGCGCTGAGCGGATTTTCCATGGGGTTTGGCAGACCTGCGAAAAAGCACCAGGACAGCTCATGGGGTCGCAGGCATGCACCAACACGATGCCGGTGTGGTCCACTCAAGAAAATGGACCCGCGCTGCGAAGTCGCTCATGGCCGTCAAGGCGAATTGGGTTAGGGTTTAGCGCCAGGGCCTCGGATGGGCGCCCCTGATCGGCGCAAACAGGGCTTGCAGCGCACCATGGCGACGCAGCCCTCAGGCAAACCCATAGCAAAGGTCATACCAGCTGACGCACTTGAACCTTCGGGTGTGCCATCACTCGAAGTACCATCATTGTTTGACAGGGAGAGACACATGGCCAGCAAATCGGCAAAGCATGCACAAGAAGTACTGATGGCTGACTTCCAGGCCTTGGTGCGCGACACGGAAAAGTTGCTGGCCGACACTGCCAACCTGGCAGGCGACCAGGCTGACGAATTGCGCGAGCAGATCCATGAGCGTCTGGCCCAGGCCCGCGAAACCCTGCACGAGACACAGGAGTCGGTGCGTGAGCGTGGTGAAGCCGCGCTCGGCACGGCCGAACTGTATGTTCAGGAAAAGCCTTGGCACGCTATCGGCATCGCCGCTGGTGTGGGCCTGTTGATCGGTTTGCTGGCCAACCGGCGTTAAGGGGTTTACATGGACAATGATGCTGTAGGTGCCGGCGCCGCAGGTCGGCGCCTGGGTGCCGCCATCCTCGGGCTTTTGCATAACCACATCGAACTGCTCGGCATTGAATTGCAAGAGCAGAAAGGCCGTACATTGCGCCTGTTGCTGTTCGCAGGCCTGGCTTTGGTGTTTGCATTGTTGCTGCTGACGGCCCTCTCCGGCCTGCTACTGGTATTGCTGTGGGACAGTTATCGCCTGGCCGGCATCATTGGCCTGTGCGTATTTTACGGCTTGGCAGCGGTCTACTGCGGCCTGCGCCTGAAGGCCGCGGTGTTCGATGAATCGTCGCCCTTCCATGCCACTCTCGAAGAACTTGCCAAGGACAGGGAGCGCCTTCTGCCATGAACCTGCCAGAACTGCCCACCTCGCGAAACCCAAAAGAATTGCGTAAAGCGTTGTTGCGCTTGCGCATGGAGATGAACCGCCAGGAAATTCGCCACGAAACCGGCCAACTGCTTGAGCCGGTACGGCGCATGCGCGGCATGGGCGGCTCACTGCAGGCAGGCCTTGGCATCAAGCATGCACCCTTGTGGGGGATCGGCGCAGTCGTCGCGCTGGGCTTTCTGACCGGCAAGGGTGTTCGCAGCGGCAGCCTGCCACGCCTTGTACGCCTGGGCACCAGCTTGTTGCCGTTGGTGCGCCTTTACCTTCAGGGCAATCGCCGCGCCTGAAGGCCCGGCATACGCACATCCCCCAAGCCTGCGGCCTTGCACGGCCGCCGGCAGCGCGTATGCTTGGCCTTTGGACTCACAGGAGACCGCGCCTTGGACTGGCATACCCTGCTCACCCGCGAACGCCTGGGCAAAGCCCAGTACAGTGCCGATGAACTTGGCCGAAGCCCCTTCCACAAAGACCACGATCGCATCATCTTCTCTGGCGCATTCCGCCGCTTGGGGCGCAAAACCCAGGTTCATCCGGTCACCAGCAACGATCATATCCACACGCGCCTTACCCACTCGCTGGAAGTCAGTTGCGTGGGCCGCTCACTGGGCATGCGCGTGGGCGAAACCTTGCGCAACAGCCTGCCGGACTGGTGTGCCCCCAGCGACCTGGGGATGATCGTGCAGTCAGCCTGCCTGGCCCATGACATCGGTAACCCACCGTTCGGCCACTCAGGCGAAGATGCTATCCGCCACTGGTTCCAGCAGGCTGCGGGGCGCGGCTGGCTGGACGACATGAGCGATGATGAGCGCGCCGACTTTCTCAACTTCGAAGGTAACGCCCAGGGCTTCCGGGTGTTGACCCAGCTGGAATATCACCAGTTCGACGGCGGCACCCGCCTTACTTACGCCACGCTCGGCACTTACCTCAAATACCCATGGAGCGCTCGCCACGCCGACGCGCTGGGTTACAAGAAACATAAATTCGGCAGCTACCAAAGCGAACTGCCCTTGCTCGAGCAAATTGCGCGCAAACTGGGTTTGCCACTGCTTGAGGACCAACGCTGGGCACGCCACCCGCTGGTTTACCTGATGGAAGCGGCCGACGACATCTGCTACGGGCTGATCGACCTGGAAGATGGCCTGGAGATGGACTTGCTGCAATACGCAGAGGTAGAAGCCCTGCTGCTGGACCTGGTGGGCAATGACCTGCCGGAAACCTATCGGCAGCTGGGGCCAAATGACTCCCGTCGGCGCAAGCTGGCGATCCTGCGCGGCAAAGCCATCGAGCACCTGACCAACGCCGCAGCCTACGCCTTTGTCGAACAACAGCAGGCGCTGCTGGCCGGTCGCCTGCCCGGCGATCTGGTCGAGCACATGCATGGCCCAGCCCAACGCTGCGTGCTGCAGGCTAAGGCGATGGCGCGCAACAAGATATTCCAGGATAAACGCAAGACGCTGCACGAAATCGGTGCCTATACCACGCTCGAAATTCTGCTCAATGCCTTCTGTGGGGCGGCGCTCGAGCAGCATGGTGGGCGCAGCCCTTCCTTCAAGAGCCGCCGGGTGCTGGACCTGCTGGGCAGCAATGCCCCCGACCCTCACGGCTCGCTGTATGGCGCTTTCTTGCGCATGATCGACTTCATCGCGGGCATGACGGACAGCTACGCAAGCGAAATGGCACGGGAGATGACGGGGCGCTCTGGCCCGCCGTAAGGCAGGGCCCCTGCGGCGTGGCACGGCCGTGCCGCAGGCTCCAGCTAGGAAACTTCCTACAACTTGATCGCACTATTAAACATCGAGCATAAATTCCAATGAAAAGTTACCAAACACCTTTTGACTTCCTCAATTAATCGGCTGTTACGTAGCCCCTTTTGTTTTATCCTGTAAGCCGTTTCCCATAAACAAAGAATGGGCAATCCTCACGTTACCCACGACTTCCATCTGCGATAAGGTGCCGCCTGTCACCCTCATAGAACGCAGGGAAGTTGAACATGCACTCCATATTTATCGTCGACGATCATCCCGTCATCCGGTTGGCCGTTCGTATGCTTCTGGAAAACCAGAATTACCGGGTCGTCGGGGAATCGGACAACGGCGTCGACGCCATGCAGATGATTCGCGAAACCACACCCGACCTGGTCATTCTCGACATCAGCATCCCCAAGCTTGACGGGCTGGAGGTGCTGGCGCGTTTCCAGTCCATGGCACTGCCCTTGAAAGTGCTGGTACTCACTGCGCAATCACCTGCACTGTTTGCTGTGCGCTGCATGCATTCCGGCGCGGCCGGGTACGTGTGCAAGCAAGAAGACCTGGGCGAGTTGCTCAGCGCAATCAAGGCCGTGCTGGCAGGCTATAACTATTTCCCCAGCCAGGCGATCAAACACCCACACACTGCCGATAACGACCTCGAACTTCTGCGTCACGTCAATGACCGCGAGTTGATGGTATTGCAACTCTTCGCCCAGGGGCGCAGTAACAAGGACATTGCCAAGGGCATGTTTCTGAGCAGCAAAACTGTCAGCACCTATAAAAAGCGCCTGATGCACAAACTTCAAGTCAACACATTGGTCGACCTGATCGAAGTGGCCAAGCGCAACGCACTGGTCTGAGGGCAGCATGGTGCGCCTTCTCGCTTGCTGTCTGCTGCTCGTGCTCCTGCTGCCCGGTGCCCTGACCCAAGCTCAGCAGCGGGAGGTGGCGCCCTATACGCTGCTGGCACGGTCGACTGCACAGCCGGCGCAGCCGGTATTCACCCCTGAGCAGCAACAGTGGCTGCTCAGCCGCGATGAACTGGTGCTGGGTACCTCGGCACCCGACTACCCGCCCTTTGACATCAGCAGCGGCGCCCGTGACTACCAGGGCCTCACTGCCGAGTACGCGAGCCTGATCGGCGACGCACTCGGGCTGCCGATTCGCGTGATGCGCTACCCGGACCGCCAAGCGGCCCTGCAAGCCCTGAAAGATGGCGACATTGATCTACTGGGTAGTGCCAACGGTTACGACGCCGTCTATGACGGGTTGCGGCTCTCCCATGCGTACGCCATCGACCAACCCGTGCTGGTGACCCGTGAAGACGAGCAGCGCGCACTGGACACAGGGCTGGGGGGTATGCGGCTGGCCATGCTCTACCATTACCTGCCGCGCAAGGAAGTACTCAGCGCCTACCCCCAGGCGCAGCTCATGGCATTCGGGTCCACGAGCGAAGCACTCAACGCCGTGGCCTTCGGCCAGGCCGATGTGTTTATCGGCGATACCATTTCTACCCACTACCAACTCAGCCGTGGGCAACTGCCCCGTTTGCGCATGGCGAGCTTCAGCAAGCATGAAGCCCTCGGGTTCGGTTTCGCGCTGCGTCAGCAGGACGCACTGCTGCTGGGGTTGGTCAACGCTGTGCTGGACAACCAGCCCGCCGCCATTCGCTCGAGCATTTTCAAGCGCTGGAGCCCTGGCAGCGACCTGCTGCTCACCGATCGCAAGCTGCAGCTGACCAGTGCGCAAGCCCAATGGCTGAAGCGCCACCCCGTGATGCGTGTCACCGTGGATGACACCGCTGCCCCACTGTCGTACTTCGATGGGTCGGGGCATTTTCGCGGCATCACCGCCGACCTGCTCGAACTGATCAGCCTGCGCACCGGGCTGCGCTTTGAGGTTGAGCGCGCCAGCGGCATCGCCGACATGCTCTCCAGGATCAAGGATGGCCGCGCCGATGTGATTGCTGCGCTAGCAACCGGCGGCCCGGCTGAAGGCGACTTGCTGATAAGCCGAGCCTACCTCGAAAGCACCTATGTGCTGGTCAACCGCAAGCAGAGGCAAGCCCCAGTATCACTGGACCAGATGCGCGGCAAGCGCATTGCAATCACCCGGTACAGCGGCCTGGACGACATGCTCTCGCGCTATTACCCGGAAATAGGCTGGGTGGAAACCGAGAGCCCATTCTATTCGATGGCGCTGCTCAACAGTGGCGCCGTCGATGCCGTCATTACCACCCTGATCGACGCCAACCATGCACTGGCAATCAACCCTGAGCTGGTCATCCGTACGACGGTTGGCCGCAACCCTGCCAGCTTCGCCATGGCGACCAGCGCCCCTTCGCAACTGTTGATCTCCATTCTGGACAAGGCACTGCTGAGCATCTCTCCAGAGGAACTGGGGGTCATCAACAACCGCTGGCGCGGCTACAGCCTGCAGGACGAAGGCAGCAGCGGGGAGTTGCGTCGGTTGGTCGTGCCGGTGGTACTGGCCAGTGCAGTGCTCCTGCTGCTCGCGCTGCTCTGGAATGCGCGGTTACGCTGCCAGATTCGCCAGTGCCAGCGTGCCGACCGGGCACTGAACGATCAGCTGGCGTTCATGCGGGCACTGCTCAACGGCACGCCACACCCCATGTATGTGCGCGATCGCAGCGGTTGCCTGCAAAGCTGTAACTACAGTTATCTCGAAGCGGTCCAGGCCAGCGCCGAAGAGGTGATCGGCAAGCAGCTTGAGAACAGCCTGTTCGCCGACTGCGAGCAGACTCGGCAGATCCAGGCGGATTACCGCAAGGTCATGGCGGCCGGCTCGCCGATGATCATGGACCGCCCGCTGCGCATCAAGGACCGGGAGATCACCATTTATCACTGGATTCTCCCCTACCGCGACTCCCTCGGCGAGGTCCAGGGGATCATTGGTGGGTGGATCGACATCAGTGACCGTCGCCAGTTGGTCAACGAATTGCGTCAGGCAAAGCAGCAGGCCGATGACGCAAACCGTGCCAAAAGCACCTTCCTGGCCACCATCAGCCATGAAATCCGCACACCCATGAACGCGGTGATCGGCATGCTCGAACTGGCGGTGAAACGCGCCGATCAAGGCCGCGTCGACCGCAACGCCCTGGAGCTGGCCTATCACTCAGCCAAAGACCTGCTGGGCCTCATTGGCGATATTCTCGACATCATCCGGATTGAGTCCGGCCACCTGACCTTGGTGCCCGAGGCGGTTGACCTGGCCGCACTGGTCGAGTCCGTGGGGCGTATATTCGAAGGGCAGGCGCGGCAAAAAGGGCTGGCACTCGAAGTGATCATCGAGCCTGGCGCACGCTGCCACGCCCTGCTTGATCCACTTCGTTTCAAGCAGGTCTTGTCCAACCTGGTCAGCAATGCCATCAAATTCACTGAGCACGGCCATGTACGTATCCGTGTCAGCCTGCAAGACGGCGCCGACGGGGCCAGTGTGCTGGACCTGGAAGTGCGTGACAGTGGCATCGGCATCCCACCTGAGGACATCCAGCGGCTGTTCAACCCGTTCGTGCAGGCCAACCCTCACAGCCAGGGGGCCCGCGCCGGGACGGGCCTGGGTCTGACCATCTGCAGGAACCTGTGTGAAATGATGGGCGGTGACCTGGCCATCAAGAGCCTGGAGGGGGTGGGTACACAGGTCCGGTTGAAGATGCCGTTGCACAGGGTTGACGCAGCAGTCCAGCCGGCCCCTGTCTGCGAGCCGCTCGTGGTCCCAGACCCAGGCTTGCGCGTGCTGGTGATCGATGACCACCCAGCCAACCTGCAACTGATGGCACAGCAGCTGGGGTACCTGGGCATCGAGCACACCAGCGCGGGGGATGGTCGTGAAGGCCTCGCCACCTGGCGTGGAGGCGACTTCGACGTGCTGGTGCTCGACTGCAACATGCCCCACATGAACGGTTACCAACTGGCGGCGGCGGTACGCAATGAAGAACGCACGACCGGGCGGGCGCGCTGTACCATCCTTGGCTACACCGCCAACGCGCAACCGGAGGTGCGGCGCAAATGCCTGAGCGCGGGCATGGATGACTGCCTGCTGAAGCCGATCAGCCTGGGCACCCTCAGCCAACGCCTGGCCGGCATCCGGCCGCCTGACCGAAAAAAAGCACGCGCCAAGCCCTATCGCCTGGACGGGCTCACGGGCGTCGTGGGCCATGACCCAGCAGACCGCCTGCGGTTCATGCAAGCGCTGCAGCAAAGCCTGCAGGCCGACTTTGCCACCTTGATGGCGGCAGACCCTGAGCACGACGGCCCTGCCATCGCGGCGCAGGCACACAAAGTGCTGAGCGCTGCACGCATGCTCGAGGCCTGTGAACTGATGGAAGCCTGTGAAGCGCTGGACCACCCGGGCATTACGCCTGTGCAACTGCGGCGCAAGCGTCAGGCGCTTGCGCGCCATATGCGAAGGGTTGAGCGGGCCCTCGCACGGGATCTGGAAACCTGTACGCAGGCAGGCACCTGAGCGCGTTAACTGATAGACTGCGCGGCGTTATTACCTAAGAGGATTGTTTCATGGCCACAAACCGCTCCCGTCGTCTGCGCAAAAAGCTGTGTGTCGACGAGTTTCAGGAATTGGGCTTCGAGCTGAACCTGGAATTCAAGGAAGATCTGGATGACCAGGCAATCGATGCTTTCCTCGACGCGTTCCTGGCAGAAGCCATGGACGCCAATGGCCTGGACTATGTAGGCGGTGACGATTTCGGCCTGGTGTGCTCGGTCAAACGTGGCTCGGTCAGCGAAGAACAGCGTGCCGCCGTAGAGTCCTGGCTCAAAGGCCGCAGCGAACTGACCAAAGTCGAAGTCAGCCCGCTGCTGGACGCCTGGTACCCGGAAAAGCCGATCAACAAGGCAGAATAATCCCTGCCTGACGTGATCGCAGCGCACGACCTGTAGCAACATCCAGGTGTGCATGTGGGGCTGCTTTGCAGCCATCGCCGGCAAACCGGCCCCCACGGGTTCCCCACGAACCTTGCAGGGGCTGGCTTGCCGGCGATGTGCCGCGAAGCGGCCCCAACTCGTTTATATGACCCGACTTTGCATACAGCGTGCATCGAACCTGACCCAACCAGGCAACGCTTGGGGCATAATGCGTATTCTTTAATCCTGGGGCCATCATCTTCTTATCGCCCCAATGCCCTTTCTCCTCGTTGTAGGGTATCCATTTATCATGATCAAAACGCTTCGCCCCCTCGTTCTCGCCGGCTTGCTGCTGCCGTTTGCACTGACCAGCCAGGCTGCTGCCGTCAATACCACCCTGCCCGCCAAAGTGCAGCAGGCCCTCAAGGCCAACAAACTGCAGGACAATGCCCTGTCGCTGGTCATGCTGCCGCTGGATGGGCCCGGTACCGCCACGGTGTTCAACGCCGATGTGTCGGTCAACCCGGCGTCGACCATGAAGCTGGTCACCACCTATGCAGCCCTTGAGCTGCTCGGCCCCACGTACCAGTGGAAAACCGAGTTCTACACGGATGGCCCTCTCAGCAATGGCGTGCTCAACGGCAACCTGTACCTTAAAGGTGGCGGTGACCCGAAGTTGAACATGGAAAAGCTGTGGCTGCTGATGCGTGACCTGCGTGCCAATGGCGTGCGCACCATCACCGGCGACCTGGTACTGGATCGCAGCCACTTCGTGCAACCTAACCTGCCGCAGTTCAACGACGACGGTGGCGATCAGAACAAGCCGTTCCTGGTCAAGCCCGACTCGCTGCTTATCAACCTCAAGGCGCTGCGGTTCGTGGCCCGCAACGATGGCGGCAAGGTCACCATCGCGGTGGAGCCGCCCATCGCCAGTATCCGCATCGACAACCAGGTCAAGGCGGTGGCGTCGAAAAACTGCGCAGGCGACGTGCGCTACAACCCGGTACCCCAGGCCGACGGCATCAGCGTCACGGTCAGCGGCCAACTGGGCGACGGCTGCAACTCGCAAACCTACCTGTCGCTGCTCGATCACCCCACTTACGCTGCAGGCGCCGTGCGCGCCATCTGGGCAGAACTGGGCGGGACCATCCAGGGCGGCAACCGCGTCGAAAACGTCCCCAAAAGCGCCCGCCTGCTGGCGCGCGCATTTTCGCCAGACCTGGTGGAAGTGATCCGCGACATCAACAAATACAGCAACAACACCATGGCTCAGCAGCTGTTCCTGAGCCTGGGCGCGCAGTTCCGTACCGATGCCGATGGCGATGACGCCCGCGCTGCGCAACGTGTGGTGCGCCAATGGCTGGCCAAGAAAGGGATCACCGCCCCGCATCTGGTGATGGAAAACGGCTCTGGCCTGTCCCGCGCCGAGCGGGTCAGCACACGGGAAATGGCGGCCATGCTGCAGGCCGCCTGGCACAGCCCCTACGCTGCAGAGTTCATGAGTTCGATGCCACTGGTGGGCATGGATGGCACCATGCGCAAGCGCCTCAAGCGTACGGCCATGGCCGGCGAAGGCCACATCAAGACCGGCACGCTCAATACGGTACGGGCCATTGCGGGCTTCAGCCGCGACAGCAACGGCCACACCTGGGCGGTGGCGGCGATCCTGAACGACCCTAAACCGTGGGGCGCCTCCCAGGTACTCGACCAGGTACTGCTCGACCTGTACCGCCAGCCAAAGCTGACCACCGGTACGGCGGCCAACTGATACCGCAGTGCCGGGCCCCGCTCATGGGGCCCGGCGTCACCCGGGTTTAGCGCAGTTGCAAGCGCCAGGCCCGGTGAATACGGTTGTTGCGCGCGAAGTCAGGGTCAAGGGTCTGTGCCGTGATTTCTTCCACCGCATACCGCGCCGTCAAGTGCTCGTCCAGCTGGAACTTGCGGAAGTTGTTGGAGAAGTACAGCACACCGCCTGGCGCCAGGCGCGCCATGGCCAGGTCCAGTAACTGGACGTGGTCACGCTGCACATCAAATACCCCTTCCATACGCTTGGAGTTGGAGAAGGTCGGCGGGTCGATGAAGATCAGGTCGTAGCTTTCGCGCTCGGCTTCCAGCCAAGCCATCACGTCACCCTGGGCCAGGCGATTACGCTCTGAGAAACCGTTCAGTGCCAAGTTGCGCCGCGCCCAGTCGAGGTACGTTTTGGACAAGTCCACGCTGGTGGTGCTGCGTGCGCCGCCCTTGGCCGCGTGCACGGTTGCGGTCGCGGTATAGCAGAACAGGTTGAGGAAACGCTTGCCGGCCGCCTCACGCTGAATGCGCAGGCGCATGGGGCGGTGGTCGAGGAACAGGCCAGTGTCGAGGTAATCGGTCAGGTTGACCAAAAACTTCACCCCACCCTCCGTGACTTCCTGGAAGCGGCCTTCAGTGGCCTGGCGCTCATACTGGCGTGTACCGCTCTGGCGCTCACGGCGCTTGAGCACCACACGCTGCGGCGAAATGCCCAGTGCCTGAGGAATGGCCGCCAGCGCATCCAGCAAGCGCGCTTGCGCTTTCTCCGGGTCAACGGACTTGGGCGCAGCATACTCCTGCACATGCACCCAGTCTTCGTACAGGTCTACCGCCAGTGCATATTCAGGCATGTCGGCATCGTACAGGCGGTAGCAACTCACCTGCTCGCGACGCGCCCATTTGCCAAGCTGGCGGAGGTTTTTCTGCAACCGGTTGGCAAACATCTGCGCGCCTTCAGACAAGCGCGCCGGCTCACTGGTCTGGGGCGCCTGCGCATGCTCCGCCGCTTCGTCTACGCCGGGTTCACGACGCTCACCCGTCACGAACTGGTCAGGCTGCACTTTCAACAGCAGCAGCTTGCACGGCAAGGCGCCGTTCCAGAACGCGTATTGCTTGTGGCTACGCAACCCCATGCGCTTGCCGAGCTGCGGGGCACCGGTAAAGACCGCCGCTTCCCAGCCCATGCACGCCTGCCGCAGGCGCTCGCCCAGGTTCTGGTAGAGATACAGCAGGCTGGCCTCGTCACCCAGGCGCTCGCCATAGGGTGGGTTACTGATCACCAGGCCCTTCTGGTTCTGGTCCGGGCGCGGCTCGAAGGTACTGACCTCACCCTGGTAGATCTTCACCCAGTCGCTGAGGCCGGCACGCTCGACGTTATTGCGACCGGGCTGGATCAGCCGCGGGTCGGCTTCATAGCCACGGATCCACAGCGGCGGCTTGGCCAGCCCAGCCTCGGCGCGGGCCTGGCCCTGCTCGTGAACCTTGCGCCACAACGCCGGCACATGGCCCAACCAGGCAGTGAAGCCCCAGCGTTCACGCTTGAGGTTAGGTGCAATGTCGGCAGCGATCATTGCGGCCTCCACCAGGAACGTACCCACGCCACACATCGGGTCAGCCAGCGCGCCGCCTTCAGCGGCGATGCGCGGCCAGCCGGCACGTATCAGCACCGCGGCCGCCAGGTTTTCTTTCAGCGGCGCAGCGCCCTGCTGCAGCCGGTAGCCCCGCTGGTGCAGGCTGTGGCCGGAAAGGTCCAGGGACAGGATGGCCTCGCCACGGTCTAGGCGCAGGTGCACGCGCACGTCAGGGTCGATTTTCTCTACAGAAGGGCGAAGCCCCTCCCGGTTGCGCAGCTTGTCGACAATGGCGTCCTTGACCTTGAGGGCGCCGAAGTGGGTGTTGTCGATACCCGACCCGTGGCCGCTGAACTCAACCGCCAGCGTGCCGTCGGCAGCCAGGTGGTCGGCCCAGTCCACGGCGTGTACCCCCTCATAAAGGTCATCAGCGTTCTTCATGGAAAAACGCTTGAGGACCAGCAACACACGGTTGGCCAGGCGCGACCACAGGCACAGGCGGTAGGCGGTTTCCATGTCGGCGGCGCCGCGAATGGCCGAGGTGTGTTCGCGCACCTCTTCAAGGCCAAGGCCACGCGCCTCTTCAGCGAGGAGGCCTTCCAGGCCTTTGGGACAGGTGAGGTAGAGTTCGAAACGGTCCGACATGAGTAATCCAGCGCCTTTGGCTATTTGACAGACGGGGCAACGCATCACCCCGCCATGTTTGCCCGCAAACCTTTCCAACAGGCTTGCGGGTGGCCCTGCACACCCCCTTGGGTGCCACTAGGGCCGGGCCGCCTGATGGATGCGCGCTTGGCCAGGGGCAAAGACAGCTTAGATCATCAGGCAGTACGTAAAATTCTGGCAACGTCAGGGGCACATGTGACCCTTCGTCGCATTTCAAGTTATTTCCTGGCACCGCCAACAGCGGTGGCAAAATGACGTCAACGTTCAGCAAACCCCGGTCATACCGGCCTCAAGGCCAAATAAGGTTGAGTCGCATTTATTTACTTATCCCCTGACCCTTGGAAAGGTTACGTGCTTATGACAAATCGATCATTCACACGCTGTCCTGCATTGGTTAGAACTGGTCTCAGGCCGCTTCGCAACGAGGCGGCACAACACGCTCGCGACGCCGGCAGCGAGCGAACACCGGCAGAACGATTCTGCCCGGCCTCTTGGAGGCCGACGGGACATTACAGTCAACAAGTGAGGGCAACACCCTATGAGAAGACTTAAGCGTGATCCGTTGGAAAGAGCATACTCACGTGGCTACCAATACGGGGTCACCGGCAAATCCCGCGAGCTTTGCCCCTTCAATCTTCCTTCTGTGCGCCAAGCCTGGATCAACGGCTGGCGGGAGGGCCGCGGCGATAACTGGGACGGCATGACGGGCACCGCTGGCATCCATAGACTCAACGAAAATCACGCCGTTGGCTGATCGAGGACGCTGAATTCGATTTACCATGCACGCCCCATCCGGGCGGCGGGCTGAGGCCCAGGGGCCCCTTCAAGGGGCCCTTCTTTTGGGCCATTCAATGCCGGGGCATGGCTGCTATGGCATCGACCGCCTCGCGCACCAGCGCCGGGCCCTTGTAGATGAAGCCGGAATAGACCTGAACCAGGCTGGCCCCCGCAGCGATTTTCTCAGCCGCATGCCGGCCCTCGGTGATACCGCCCGCAGCGATGATGGGCAACTTGCCCCCCAACTCCCCCGCTAGCACCTTGACGATATGCGTGCTCTTCTGCAAAACCGGAGCACCCGACAACCCGCCCGCCTCTGCGCCATACGGCAACGCTTCGACGCCCTCACGGCCCAGTGTGGTGTTGGTGGCGATCACTGCATCCATGCCCGCTGCAACCAGCGCAGCGGCCACCAGTGCGGTCTCCTCGTCGTTCATGTCCGGTGCGATCTTGATGGCCAGCGGCACACGCTTGCCACTTGCCGACGCCAATTGCTCACGGCGCTCGGCCAAGGCATCGAGCAATTGCTTGAGTGAATCACCGAACTGCAGGCTGCGCAGGCCGGGTGTATTGGGCGAGCTGACGTTGACGGTGATATAGCTGGCCGCGTTGTACACCTTGTCCAGGCAGATGAGGTAATCATCCACGGCACGTTCAACCGGTGTATCGAAATTCTTGCCGATATTGATCCCCAGCACACCCCGATACCGCGCAGCACGCACGCGCGCCAGCAAATGGTCGACACCCAGGTTGTTGAAGCCCATGCGGTTGATGATGGCAGTCGCTTCAGGCAGGCGGAACAGCCTGGGCTTGGGGTTACCCGGCTGTGGGCGCGGGGTAACCGTACCGACCTCGACAAAGCCGAAGCCAAGCTGGGCGAAGCCATCGATGGCCGTGCCATTCTTGTCCAGGCCTGCAGCCAGGCCGACCGGGTTGGCGAAGTTCAGGCCCATCACGGTGACCGGCAACGCTGCTGGCTGTTTACATAGCTTACCGTTGAGCCCCAGGCGGCCACCTGCACCGATCAGGTCCAGCGACAGGTCGTGAGAGGTTTCCGGGGAAAGCTTGAACAGCAGCTGGCGGGCCAGGTTATACATGGGCGGGCAAGGCTCGGGGTATGGGTGAGGGGCGATTATAGCCAGCGAAGGCCTGACAGGACAGCACATCGTGCCCCGAATGCCTGCTCACCCGCCCACTCGCCTGCCCGCCAATCACACATTACAGGCAGGCAAAGAAAAACCCGGCCTGAGCCGGGTTTTTCATGAAGCTTCAACCAATTACTTGGCTTGGGCTTCTACCTGAGCTTCAACGCGACGGTTGATAGCACGGCCTTCTTCGGTGGCGTTGTCAGCAACCGGACGGGTTTCGCCGTAGCCAACCGAGTCAACACGGCTGGATTCTACGCCGTACTGCTGGGTCAGGACTTGCTTGACAGCGTTGGCACGACGCTCGGACAGCTTCTGGTTGTAAGCGTCTGGACCCACGGAGTCAGTGTGACCTTCAACCACGGTGGTGGTTTGTGGGTACTGCTTCATGAAGTCAGCCAGGTTTTTGATGTCGCCGTAGCTGTTAGGCTTGACGACCGACTTGTCGAAGTCGAACTTGACGTCCAGCTCAACGCGAACGACTTCAGCAACAGCTGGGCAGCCATCGGCGTCAACGGTGACGTTGGCCGGGGTATCCGGGCACTTGTCAACGTTGTCGCAAACGCCGTCGTTGTCGGAGTCGGTGCACACTTCAGCCACTGGAGCAGGTGCTGGAGCAGCTTGGTTTTTCGGGCTACCGCCGAAGTTCAGACCAACACCAACGCTTGGTGCCCACTCGGTGTCACCCTGGTCGATGTTGTACTGAGCTTCTACGCCGGCACGGGCGTAGAACATGTCAGTGATGTACCACTTGGCGCCTGCGCCAACGTTGGCGAAGGTGGAGTGGTTACGACCACCACGGCCGGTCTGGCCGATCGACTGGTGCGAGAAACCAGCGGAAACGTACGGACGGATAGCGTCGTACGGGTTGTTGAAGTGGTAAACGGCGTCCAGGGCGGTGTTGGAGCCCTTGATGTTCTTGCCGTCGTCGCCACGAGCGTTGTGGACTTCGTCGTAGCCCAGACGCAGCTCGACGTCGTCGGTCAGGAAGTAACCGATCGAACCGCCGAACAGGTTACCGTCGTTTTTGAAGTCGCGCTGGCTGTCGAAGAATTCTTTCTTGTAGAAGATTTCAGTCTCGACGGCGCCTTGACCTTGTGCCATAGCGCCAATCGAAGTGGCGGCTACGAGCGAACCAATGGCCAAGCCCAAGGTGTTTTTCAGTTTCATCCGTTAAATCCCCATCTGGTGATAGTTAAGCAGTCCCACCAAAAACAAGGGGGACAACTCGACGGCAAGTCTAGCAGAACTCGCCGGTTGGTTAGAGATATTTGCTGGCCACTAAGTTTCATCGAGACCGGCAAATTTCTCTCGAAGCTTGTCGAGCGCACGCTTGTAACGCATTTTGGTTGCGCTCAAGCCCATGTGCATGATATCGGCGATTTCCTGGAACTCCAGTTCTGCGACAAAGCGCAGCACCAGGATTTCCCGGTCAATCGGGTTCACATGAACCAGCCACTTATCCAGGCCCCCTTTTTCTTCGGCTTTCGGCGCCTTGTCCTCGGACGCCTCTTCAACAGGGTCGAGACTCAACGCATCCATCAGCCGACGCTTGCGACGCTCCTTGCGGTACTGCGTGATGCACTCGTTGTAGGTGATGCTATACAACCAGGTCTTGAACTTGGATTTCCCTTCGAAATTCTTCAGGCCGTACAGCACCTTCAGCATCACTTCCTGACAGACATCGTCGGCGTCACGGTCGTTCCCCAAATAACGTGCACACACGTTGAACAGGGTTCGCTGGTAGCGCCGCATGAGCTCCTCATAGGCGCGCGTAACGTGGTACAGCTCCTCATGCGATCGCGCCACCAACTCTTCGTCGGTGAGCTCGCGGGGTTCATAACGCATGGGCGGCGAAGGCACTTTATTCAAAACGGATCTGGCCGACAGTCAGGTCAATGTCGCCGCGAAACCCCATCAGGTCTGTTTTCGCGGCGGCATACATTAACAGCTTTGGGCGCTCAGCGGCTATTGACCCGCTGCTCCAGCAACGCACGGTTGGACAGTGACACCAGCTCGCCTTCATCTGTGAGCAAGGTTGTCTTGACCGTGCCGATTTCCTCGATGTGCCCTTCGACCTCGCCAATCCGCACGTGCTGGCCTACCTGGAACAGCTCGCGCACATAGATGCCGGCGATGATTTGCCCTGCAATCTCGCGGCTGCCCAGGCCCATGGCGAGTGCCACGGCCAGACCAACGGTAATCAGGCCAATCACGATCACGTGGTTGAGCAGATCGGTCTTGACCTCCAGCTGGCTGATCGCGACGGAAATGCTGATGATGATCACCAGGCCCTGGGTAATGCGCCCCAGGCCTGCGGAGTATTCGAGGCCGATGCCTTCGGCAGCGCCACGCACCAGCCCGTTGGCCACCTGGGCCAGCAGCACCCCGGCCAGCAGCACCAGGGCTGCGCCGAACACCTTGGGCAGGTACAGGGCGAGCATGTCGAGTGTTGCCGACACACGCTCCAGGCCCAGGGACTCGGCGGCCGACACCAGGAATACCAGCAGCACGAACCAGTAGACGATCTTGCCGATCAGGGTGGAGATGGGCACCTGAATGCCCACGCGGCCCAGCATCTTGGTCAAGCCGGTTCCGGCCATCAGGCGGTCCAGGCCAAACTTCGCCAACAGCTTGGAAAGCAGCGTGTCGAGCAGCTTGGCCACGACAAAGCCGAGCAATACCACGACCAGTGCGCCAAACAGGTTAGGGATGAAGTTCGCCACTTTGGTCCAAAGGGCGGTCATCGCGGTGACCAGGCTCTGGGTCCAGAGATCGAGTTCCATATTCAATCGGCCTTATCTGCTTTGCTGCCGTTGGCAGCGTTGCGGGAAGAATGTCTGCGCACCGGCGCCACATGCGCCGAGCCATTGTTGACGGCGATCAGCAGCGCCTGGCTCCAGCGGCCAAGCAGGCTGAACAGGTCACCGGCACCCACCTGACGGTTGGCGGTTTTCAGCACACGACCCAGGCAGGCAGCGTCGTCGCTGTCATGGCGATCGTTGCCGGACGGTGACGCCTTGAGCAGGTCACGCAGGGATTGTTCAAACGGATCGTGCATGGGCACCTCGCGCAGTATCAGCAAGAGACGAGGCCGCCGGCCAATGGGTCACAACCGGCGTCGCCAGTACGGCCCCACACGCATCTGTCACACCCATTGCAGCCGCCTGAACAGCCACCATTGCCCGACCGCAAGCCCTAGCACGACAAGGCACGCGAACAGGAAGCCATAAGGGTTCTGAGCACCAGGAATGCCACCCACGTTGATACCCAACAGCCCAGTAATGAAGCTCATGGGCAGGAAGATGCAGGTAATGATGCCAAAGCGGTACATGGTGCGGTTCATCCGCTCGCTGCGCCGCCGGTCCTCGCTTTCCAGCACCAGCGCTGCCCGCTCGCGGGTCAGCTCCAGCTCCTCCAGATAGCGAATGAGGCTGTTGTTGAGCTCGTTCCAGTAATCGGCATCGGCATCGGCGAACCACGCCCACTTACTGCGGGACAGGTGTGCGTAGATATCCCGCTGGGGCGCCAGGAAGCGTCGCAGGCCAGCTGCACGCCGACGGATCTGCTGCAAACTGCCTTGCTCAGGTGTATGCCGCTCGTCGGACTCCACCTTTTCTTCTTCCATGTCTACCAGCTCGGCCAGGTCGCTGACCAGCCCCTGGACCTTTTCGGTCAGCAGTTCCCCCATCAGCAACAGCAGTTCGGAGGCCGACTTCGGCCCCCTCCCCTGTTCCAGCAGTTGCAAGATTTCGTCGCTGGCGCGAAGCGGTCGCAGCCGCAGGGATATCACCCGCTGAGCCTGGGCGAAGATGCGCACCGATACCATGTCTTCAGGTTCGGCACCGGGGTTCAGGTTTACCCCTCGCAAGAACAGCAACAGTTGCTCGTCCGCCATCGGCAGCAGGCGCGGCCGGGTGTTTTCTTCAAGCAGCAGCTCGCAGGCGAACTCGCTCAGGCCACTCTCGCGCATCAGCCAGGAGCGGGTCTGGGGGTGGCTGCGGTCCCAGTGCAGCCACAGGCTCTGCTCCGGCTGCAGCTGGAGCGCATCCAGTTCGGTACGGGCAATCGTGTGTGCGCCACCTTTACCATCGAGCACCAGGGCGTGCACGAGCCCCCACTGCGCGTTGTCTTCCTCGAACATCAAAGCTCCATCAGCGCGCGTGGCGCGTCACTCCGGCATCTGCAGCGGGCTAGGCGAAACCAGCACGCCATTGTTGTCGGCATAGACATACTCACCCGGGCGGAACGTGACGCCTGCGAATGTGACGACCACGTTCAGGTCACCGATGCCTCGCTTGTCGGTTTTCATCGGGTGGCTGGCCAGCGCCTGCACGCCGACGTCGGTCTGGATCAGCACGTCGACATCGCGCACGCACCCATAGATGACCAGGCCCTCCCAACCGTTCTTTGCAGCCTTTTCCGCGAGCATGTCGCCCAGCAGTGCGCGGCGCAGCGAACCGCCGCCGTCCACCACCAGCACCTTGCCCTTGCCATCGAGGTCCACTTGTTCCCGGACCAGGGAGTTGTCCTCGAAGCACTTGATGGTGACGATCTGGCCACCGAAGGAATCACGGCCGCCAAAATTGCTGAACATCGGTTCCAGCACCTGCACCAGGTCGGGGTAGGCGTCACACAGGTCAGGCGTTACGTAATGCTGCATGGGAAGCTCCTGTCAGTCACAACGAAAACGGGTATCGGCCAAGGCTACACCGCCGAGGCCGCCGCAGTCATCCCGGACCGCACAGTCATGTGTTGCCTGCGGTGACGTCGCAAGCGCTGCCGAGCACCGGTCAGCTGGCGGTCAAGGGCTGCGATGCGTCGCAAGCGCGCTGCACCGCCGCAGGCGATTCACGCAGCCAGCGCGCCACCAGCGGCCATACCTGTGCCTGCGCTGCCTTGCTCACCAGCATGTCGACATGCCCGAAGGCTTCGAACCCCTCTTCGGGCCCCAGGCAAATGAACTGCTTGCGCGCGTCACCCCATTGCGCGAACAGCTGGCGGCAGGCCCACACGGGGTCTTGCGCGTCGGCCGCACCGGCAACGGCCAGCAGCGGCACACTCACTTGGGCAAGCCCGGCCCACCAATCCTGGTGCCTGTCGCCAAAGCGACCGAACAGGCCGTGCCAGCGCAGGCTTTCGAACGCCAGGCCGATGGGCTCGTCCTCCGGCCCGCGCTTGAAACGCGGGCCGGATAACTGCCCCCAGCGCCTGAGCAGCATTTTTGCACCCCACACCACAGGCGGGAGTTTCAATGGCCAGTAGCGGCGGCTGACCTGGGTGCCGAACAGTGCCACCCCAGCCACCTGCCCCTCACTCAAGAACCCGCCACCCAATGCCGCTGCCAGCGTGGTCCCACCCAGGGAGTGGCCTACCCAATAGGGCACCTGCCCTGCCTGCTCGCGCACGAATGCGGCAATGGCCGGCAAGTCATCGCGGGCGTAGGCGGCGACGCAGTTATGTGACCAGTCGCGGTTGCGCGGCGACAGGCCATGCCCTCGCATTTCCGGGATCCACACGTCGAAGCCAGCGCGCGCCAGGTAAGCGCCCAGGCCAAGGCCTTTGGGCGAGTACCAGAAGCGTCGATTGGAGAAGCTGCCGTGCAGCAGAATGATCGGGGTGCCCTGGACCACGCGCTGGTCCGCCAGCCCCAGGCGCGTTACCGCCAGCTCCACGGTGGGGTCGGGGCCATTGCCGGCTTTGATTCGGTAGACGTCTTCGCTGAGATCACCGCGGCGCTCGGCACTGAGCAAGGCCACGGGAAAAAGAGTGCTGCTGCTTTGCATAAGGTCAGATGGCTTGGTGCACAAAAAAGGGCGGGATCCATTGCTGGAACTCGCCCTGGAAATACCAGGCGGGGCTACGCCAGACGCTGCCCCGCGTTTCGTTGGATCAGGCTGCGCCCTGGCCTTCGGCCAGGTAGAACCAGGTTTCGAGCACCGAGTCCGGGTTCAGCGACACGCTGTCGATGCCCTGCTCCATCAGCCATTTGGCCAGGTCAGGGTGGTCCGATGGGCCCTGACCACAGATGCCGATGTACTTGCCGGCCTTGTTGCAGGCGGCAATGGCATTGGCCAGCAGCTTTTTCACTGCGGGGTTACGCTCATCGAACAGGTGGGCAATGATGCCCGAGTCGCGGTCCAGGCCCAAGGTCAGCTGGGTCAGGTCGTTGGAACCGATGGAGAAGCCGTCGAAATACTCGAGGAACTCGTCAGCCAGAATGGCGTTGGACGGCAGCTCGCACATCATGATCACGCGCAGGCCGTTATCGCCACGGGCCAGGCCATTCTCGGCCAGCAGGTCGACCACCTGGCTCGCTTCACCGAGGGTACGCACGAACGGCACCATGATCTCGACGTTGGTCAGGCCCATCTCGTTGCGCACCCGCTTGAGCGCACGGCACTCGAGCTCGAAGCAGTCACGGAAGGCTTCGCTGATGTAGCGCGAGGCACCGCGGAAGCCCAGCATCGGGTTCTCTTCTTCCGGCTCGTACAACTTGCCGCCGATCAGGTTGGCGTACTCGTTGGACTTGAAGTCCGACAGGCGCACGATGACCTTTTTCGGGTAGAACGCGGCTGCCAGGGTGCTGATGCCTTCAACCAGCTTCTCGACGTAGAAGCCGACCGGGTCATCGTAGCCGGCGATGCGTTTGTCGACGCTGTCTTTGAGCTCGGGCGGCAACCCGGCGTAGTTCAGCAAGGCCTTGGGGTGCACGCCAATCATGCGGTTGATGATGAACTCCAGGCGTGCCAGGCCCACACCGGCGTTGGGCAACTGGGCGAAGTCGAAGGCGCGGTCGGGGTTGCCGACGTTCATCATGATCTTGAATGGCAGTTCGGGCATGGCATCGACCGAGTTCTGCTTGATGTCGAAGCCCAGCTCGCCCTCGAAGATGAAGCCGGTGTCGCCCTCGGCGCAGGAAACCGTCACACCCTGGCCGTCCTTGAGGATCTGCGTGGCATTGCCGCACCCGACCACTGCCGGAATACCCAGCTCACGGGCAATGATCGCGGCGTGGCAGGTACGCCCGCCACGGTTGGTGACGATGGCACTGGCGCGCTTCATCACCGGCTCCCAGTCCGGGTCGGTCATGTCGGAAACCAGCACATCACCTGGCTGTACCTTGTCCATTTCGGACACGTCATTGATGACGCGAACCTTGCCTGCACCAATACGCTGGCCAATGGCACGGCCCTCGACCAGCACAGTGCCCTTCTCTTTCAGCAGGTAGCGCTCCATCACGTTGGCGCTGGAACGGCTCTTGACCGTTTCAGGGCGCGCCTGAACGATATACAGCTGGCCGTCATCACCGTCCTTGGCCCATTCGATGTCCATCGGGCGCTGGTAGTGCTGTTCGATGATCATGGCCTGCTTGGCCAGCTCGTTGACCTCGGCATCGCTCAGGCAGAAGCGCGCACGCTCGGCACGGTCCACATCGACGGTTTTCACCGAACGACCGGCCTTGGCCTCGTCGCCGTAGATCATCTTGATGGCCTTGCTGCCCAGGTTGCGACGCAGGATGGCCGGGCGGCCGGCCTGCAGGGTGTTCTTGTGCACGTAGAATTCGTCAGGGTTCACCGCGCCCTGCACCACGGTTTCGCCCAGGCCGTAGGCGCCGGTGATGAACACCACGTCACGGAAGCCGGACTCGGTGTCGAGGGTGAACATCACGCCGGCAGTACCGGTTTCCGAGCGCACCATGCGCTGCACGCCGGCCGACAGGGCTACCAGCTTGTGGTCGAAGCCCTGGTGCACGCGGTACGCGATGGCGCGGTCGTTGAACAGCGAGGCGAACACTTCCTTGGCCGCACGGATGACGTTGTCGACACCGCGGATGTTGAGGAAGGTTTCCTGCTGGCCAGCAAACGAGGCGTCTGGCAGGTCTTCGGCAGTGGCGGACGAACGCACGGCCACCGCCATGTTGTCGTTGCCCTTGGACATTTCGGCGAAGGCGGTGCGGATCTCGGCATCCAGGCGGGCCGGGAAGGGTGCATCCATCACCCACTGGCGGATCTGCGCACCGGTCTTGGCCAGGGCATTGACATCGTCTACGTCCAGGGCGTCCAGCGCAGCGTGGATCTGGTCGTTCAGGCCGCTTTGCTCGAGAAAGTCACGGTACGCCTGAGCCGTAGTGGCAAAGCCGCCCGGCACGGACACGCCGGCACCGGCAAGATTGCTGATCATCTCGCCCAGGGATGCGTTCTTGCCCCCCACATGCTCCACATCATGGACGCCGAGCTTTTCGAGGGAAACTACGTACTCTACCAAGGTGATCTCTCCACTAACTGTATTGGAAAAGCTCAAGGGCGCCGCCTGCCATCGTTGACTGGGCCGGACGCTTGTGGCCTGTACCTGGAAAATAAGTGAGAATGCCAACAGCCGCATTCGGCAAAGCGAACTTATCATATCCAAGAAACGTCATCATCTTAAGGCCCAGATCGCAAATGAAACGAACCGCGTTCTTCATCTCCGACGGCACCGGCATCACTGCCGAAACCCTGGGCCAGAGTCTGCTCGCGCAATTCGAGAGCATACCGTTCAACAAATTCACCCGTCCGTACATAGACTCGCCTGAAAAAGCCCGCAGCATGGTGCAGCAGATCAATACCGCTGCCGAACGTGATGGCGTTCGCCCGATCATCTTCGACACCATCGTCAACCAGGACATTCGCGAGATCCTGGCCACCTCCAACGGCTTCATGATCGATATCTTTTCATCGTTCCTGTCGCCGCTGGAGCAGGAACTGACCGCCCACTCGTCCTATTCGGTGGGCAAATCCCACTCGATCGGCGGCAATTCCAACTACATGGAGCGCATCGAGGCGGTCAACTTCGCCCTGGACAACGACGATGGGGCGCGCACTCACTATTACGACAAGGCCGACCTGATCCTGGTGGGCGTGTCGCGCTGCGGCAAAACGCCCACCTGCCTGTACATGGCCATGCAGTTCGGCATCCGTGCAGCCAACTACCCGCTCACCGAAGACGACATGGAGCGCCTGCAGTTGCCACCGGTGCTGAAAAAGCACCACAACAAGCTGTTTGGCCTGACCATCGACCCCGACCGTCTCACCGCCATACGCCACGAGCGCAAGCCCAACAGCCGTTACTCAAGCTTTGCCCAGTGCGAGTTCGAGGTGCGCGAGGTCGAGAGCCTGTTCCGCCGGGAGAATATTCCGAATATCAATTCCACGCATTTCTCGGTTGAAGAAATTTCGGCGAAAATTCTGGTGGAGAAAGGCGTGGAGCGCAGGTTCAAGTAAGCCTGGGCGAACACCTTTCAGATTCATGGCACCACCCCATACATGAAAAAGCCCCGGCATCACTGCCGGGGCTTCTTCATTGCAGCTTTATTATCAGGACGGCAACACGGTCGCCTGCCCGCTCATGGCCAGGTCGACCAGCTCGCGGTTGGCCACCGCGTACATCGCATAGTCGTGCCCTGTGGCACTGCGCAGGTCGTCCAGCATGGCACGCCAGCGCTCCACCATCACCCGGTGCTGCTCGGCCCACAATGCCACCCGGGCGTCCATGTCCTGCGGTGCATCGACCATCTGCAGCACAGAAATGGTGATCGCCCGCTGCTGCAGGTCGATGTCGTCACGGAACGCCTCACGCGCCAGCGCCTGCCAGTTGTTTTCCACCGGCAGGTTGCTGATTTCCTGCAGATACCAGGTCAGGTCCAGGGCGCTGCCCACGGCAAAGAACGCCTTGGCCACCTGCGCCGGTTCATGGCCGGTGACATCAGCCGCTTCGATGATCGGCAGCAGCGTGTAGAGGTGGCTGGTACCGGCGACCATGCGCGCCAGCAGCTCAGGCACCCCGGCATCGACAAAGCTCTGGTAGCGAACCATCCAGCGTTCCCGGGTCGGGCCCTCCAGCAGTTCGTCCAGCTTCAGCCCCAATTGCGCGATCTTCGGCCCGAAGTGCGCGCAATCGCGCCCAGCGTCCTGCTCGTTGCGGCGGCTGCGCAGGAACCAGCGGGTAGCACGGCGGCCCAGGCGCATCAGCTCGTCCATCAGGGTCAGCTGGACCTCGGCAGGCACCTGGTAGTCCAGCGCCTCGATCTGGCGGAACCAGTGCGGCAGGTGGAAGATGTCACGCACGATCACATAGGCACCCGCGACGTTCGCCGGGCTCATGCCAGTGGACTCCTTCAGGCGCTGCACGAAGGTGATGCCCATGTTGTTGACCAGGTCATTGGCGATCTGGGTGCTGACGATTTCGCGCTTCAGCCGGTGACGGCGCATGGCCTCGGCGAACTTGCTGACCAGCGATGGCGGGAAGGCGGTTTCCATGTCGCGGGTCAGGTAGTCGTCATCCGGCACCTGGGACTTGAGCAGTTGCTCCTTGAGGTCGATCTTGCTGTAGGAAATCAGCACCGACAATTCGGCACGGGTCAGGCCCTGCCCCGCAGCCAGCCGTTCGGCCAATTGCTCTTCGGACGGCAGGAACTCGATGGCGCGGTCCAGCTTGCCCCGGGCTTCCAGGTCTGCCATCAGGCGCTTGTATTCGGCAATGCGCTCGCGCACCCGGCGGGCCGCCAGCGACAGCGCCTGGGTCTGCTTGTAGTTGTTGCCCAGCACCAGAGCGCCGACTTCGTCAGTCATGCTGCCCAGCAGCTGGTTGCGCTGCTTCTCGGTCATGTCGCCACCCTGCACCACTTCGTTGAGCAGGATCTTGATGTTGACCTCGTGGTCGGAGCAGTCCACGCCGGCGGCATTGTCGATGAAGTCGGTGTTGGTAGCACCGCCGTGCAGGCCGAATTCCACCCGGCCAAGCTGGGTCATGCCCAGGTTGCCGCCCTCGCCCACCACCTTGCAGCGCAGCTCGTTACCGTTCACCCGCAGCGCATCGTTGGCTTTGTCGCCAACGTCGGCATGGCTTTCACTGCTGGCCTTGACGTAGGTGCCGATACCGCCGTTCCACAGCAGGTCCACTGGCGCCTTGAGCAGGGCGTTCAGCAGCTCGGTGGGGGTCAGCCGGTCGGCTTCGATGGCGAAACGTTCCTTCATCTGCGGGCTGATGGCAATGCTCTTGGCACTGCGGGGGAAGATGCCGCCGCCTTCGGACATGATGCTGGTGTCGTAGTCGGTCCAGGCCGAGCGCGGCAGCTCGAACAGGCGCTTGCGCTCGACAAAGCTGGAGGCCGGCTCCGGGTTGGGGTCGATGAAGATGTGCAGGTGGTTGAACGCGGCCACCAGTTGCAGCTTGTCGGACATCAGCAAACCGTTGCCGAACACGTCGCCGGCCATGTCGCCCACGCCGATGACAGTAACCGGGTCTTTCTGCACATCAATGCCGCGCTCACGGAAGTGGCGCTGCACACCCACCCAGGCACCCCGGGCGGTAATACCCATTTTCTTGTGGTCGTAGCCGGCCGAGCCGCCCGACGCAAAGGCGTCGCCCAGCCAGAAGCCGTAGTCGATGGCAATGCCGTTGGCGATGTCCGAGAAAGTGGCCGTGCCCTTGTCGGCCGCCACCACCAGGTAGGGGTCATCGTCGTCGTGGCGCACCACGTTGGCAGGCGGCACCACGCCACCGTCCTTGAGGTTGTCGGTGATGTCCAGCAGGCCGGAGATAAAGATGCGGTAGCACGCCACGCCTTCGGCGGCGATTTCGTCACGGCTGCCACCCAGCGGCAGGCGCCGGGGCAGGAAGCCGCCTTTGGCACCCACCGGCACGATGACCGAGTTCTTCACCTGCTGCGCCTTCACCAGGCCCAGCACTTCGGTGCGGTAGTCTTCTTCACGGTCCGACCAGCGCAGGCCACCGCGGGCCACGTTGCCGAAGCGCAGGTGCACGCCCTCAACACGTGGGGAATAGACGAAAATCTCGAACTTCGGCACCGGCTTGGGCAACTCGGGCACCAGCTTCGGGTTGAACTTGAAGCTGAAGTAGGCCTTGTTCTGGCCGTTGGCGTCGGTCTGGTAGAAGTTGGTGCGCAGGGTGGCCTTGATCAGGTCCAGGTAGCGCCGCAGGATGCGGTCTTCGTTGAGCACCTGCACGTCATCCAGTGCGCTCAGGATGGCCTGCTCGAGGCGCTGCTGCTTGTCATCCAGGTCGTCCAGGGTGAGCTTGCGCGCCAGGTAGAAGCGCGTCTTGAACAGGCGGGTGAGCTCGCGCGCGATATCGGTGTGGTTGTTCAGCGTGCTGGCGATGTAGCCCAGGTCGAAGCCCAGGCGAATCTGCTTCATGTAACGGGCGTAGGCACGCAGCAATGCCACGTCGCGCCATGGCAGGCCGGCAGTCAGCACCAGGCGGTTGAAGGCGTCGTTCTCGGCATCGCCACCAACGATGTGGATAAAGGCATCCTGGAAGGTATCGTTGAGCTGCTGGATATCCAGGCTCAGGCCTTCGCTGTAGGTGAAGGCGAAGTCGTGGATCCAGTACTCGCGGCCATTGGCATGGCGCAGGCGGTAGGGGAACTCACCCAGCACGCGCAGGCCGAGGTTCTCCAGGATCGGCAGCACGTCGGACAGCGCCAGCGGGGTATCGGCATGGTACAGCTTGCAGTGCAAGGTGCGCTCGCCCACCCGCGTCAGCGGCTGGTAGAAGCTCATGGCCAGCGGCTTGCTTTCCGACAAGGCCAGCACGTGCTGCAGGTCGACCACCGCCGAGTGCGCGGCGAAGCGTTCACGGTAACCCGCCGGGAACCCTTTGGGGAAATCGGCAAGGATGTTGGTGCCCTGGGCCTCGCCGAAGTTTTCCACCACCAGGGCAGAGAAATCGTCCTGCCACGAACGGCAGGCCTGCACCACTTCGCGCTCAAGCTGCTGCGGGTCGATGTCGATGCGGTTTTTCGGGTCCACCCGCAGGATCAGCTGCACCCGGGCCAGTACCGACTCCGAGAAGAACGTCCAGAACTCGCAGTCGCTGGCCTTCAGGCGCTCCATCAGCACCTGCTGGATCTTCTGCCGCACTTCGGTGGAGTACACCTCGCGGGGGACGTAGGCCAGGCAGTAACAGAAGCGCCCGTAAGGGTCCTTGCGCAGGAACACGCGGATCTTGTTGCGCTCCTGGATCTGCACGATGGCCATGACCGTGCTGAACAGCTCATCGATCGGGGTCTGGAACAGGTCGTCACGGGGCAGCACTTCCAGTACCTGTGCCAGCTCCTTGCCCAGGTGCGCCTTGGCGTCGAAACCGGAACGGCGCTCCACTTCCGCAACCTTGCCGCGGATGTAGGGGATGGCATGCACGCTCTCGCCATACACCGACGAGGTGTACAGGCCCATGAAGCGGTGCTCCTTGAGCACCCGGCCGTCGGCGTCCAGCTGGCGGATGGACACATAGTCCGGGTAAGCCGGGCGGTGCACGCGGCTAGGCAGGGCAGCCTTGGCGAACGACAGCAGCAGCGGCTCGTTCAGGTAGGCTACCGCGTAGTCTTCGATACGCAGCTCTTCCGCCGTGAGGCCCACCCGCAGGCGCCGGGGCAGGCCCAGGAACGACTGTTCGTCATACACCATCTGGCCGCCATCGGCGGTTTGCTGGACGGTGAACTCTTCGTAGCCCAGGAAGGTGAAGTGGTTGTCCAGCAGCCATTCGAGAAACGCCGTTACCTCGGCTTTTTCGTGCTGTGCCGGGCCGAACGCGGTCTGCTCGACCTGGGCAACCACCTCACGCAACTTGGCCTTCATCGGCTCGAAGTCGGCCACCGCAACGCGCACTTCAGCCAGCACCTGCTCGATCTCGCGGGCCAGTACATTCAGCTCGGCGGCGTTCGCGCAGCGGTCGATCTCCAGGTACATCAGCGACTCGTGGCCAACGCCTTCGCCCTGGCTGCCTTTTGGCAGCAGTTCGAGCAGTTCGCCCTTGGCGCCACGGCGCACGCTCAGCACGGTGGTTTGCAGGGTATGAATGCTGTAGCCGCGGCGGTTGAGCTCGGTGCGTACCGAATCCACCAGGAACGGCAGGTCGTCGTGCAGCACCTCGACCACGGTATGGGTCGATTGCCAGCCATTGCGTTCGTATTCGGGGTTGTACACGCGCACCACGGGCTGGGCGGGGTCGAACCGCTCGATGACGCGCCAGGCCGAGAGGGTGCAGCCGGCCAGGTCGGAAAGCCTGCGCTGGGTGAGTTCGTCCAGTGAGATGATGCCGAAGAACTGCTCGGCGAACAGCGCCACTTGTGGCAGGGACTGTTCGCTGATGTGCTGCGCCAGGGCCGCTTGCAGTTGATGCTGGAAGTCGGCTTTGCTGGCTGCGGTGAAGAACGCCATCTGTGGTACTCCGCTTGGGCTTTGTAGTAGTTGAAGCGTCGCTGCGTGCGCCGTGCACGGGTCTACCATAGCCAACCCGTGCCAAGGCGAACGGTGAAATCAGGCGTTGAACGTGCGCAGGCACGCCCAGGGCTGGGCGAAGCTTACCGACTGACCGGTCATCAAGGCTTGCAGCGCTGCGACAATTTCGTTCAAGGGGCGGTAACTTTACGTTTATGCCTACCAGCAAGACTGTCAGAATTCCCTTCCGTTTCCTTTGATCCGAGCCCTTGCCATGCAAATCGATACCGCCCTGCTGTTCGCTACCCCTTGCGATGACGAGGAAGACAACATGGCTACCCTGTGCTGCCACAGTGACAAGGGCCAGATGTTCCTGCTGACCCGCTACCCGGACGAAGACACGGTGGACCTCACCCTGGACGACGAGCCATCGACTCTGGATGGGCTGAAAGTGACCCTGAGCGCCCGGCGCCTGCTGATCGAAGTAGCCGCCGGCGACCGCGATGCCCTGAAGGGCGACGCGGTGCTGCAGATCAACCTGACCAGTGAGTTGAGCGACCTGGATGAGGTCAGGCAGACCCTGGAAAACATCCTGGATGGCACCGGTACGTTTGTCTGCGACCTTTGATGCCTAGCGCAGGGCAAGCTGCATCTGCCTGGCCTGCTCGCGCAAGGCATCGCAGAACGGCGCCACGGCTGTGGAGGCCGGGCGGTGGTCTGGCCGGATCAACATGACCTTGTAGGGCACCTGCACCTGCAACCTTCTGATCGGCAACCCAGCCTGCGCCGCCTCCAACCCGCTCAGCGGGTTGATGATCGCCACGCCCAGGCCTTGCCTGACCATCGCGCACACGGATGCCGCGCTGGTGGTTTCGATCACCGTACGCCGGTTTACCCCGGCCGCGCGGAACTGCTGGTCCAGCCTCTGGCGGTACGTGTCAAGGCTGGCCAGGTTGATGAAGTCGACCTCGTGGAAGTCACTGAGCGCGAGCTCGGCCTTGGCCTGCAGCGGGTGATGCTCGGGCAGCACGCACACCATGTTGGCGCTGAACAGCAACTCGCCATACGCGCCACGGGGTACCTGCTCGGTTTCTGTCAGGCCCAGATCGTGCTGCTGGGCAACCAGTGACTCCTCCAGCAGCGGTGACTCCTGCGCCAGGATGCTCACGCTGACGCCCCGGTGCTGCTGGTGAAAGCGCTGGCAGGCTCTGGGCAATAATGTTTGCGAGAACAGGGGCAGGCAAGTGATGGCCAGCCGGCCTTGCTCGAAGTTGCGGATGGCCTGGGCGAAGCGGTCAATCCGCTCCAGCCCCACATACGCCCGCTCCACCTCCTGGATCAACAACAGCGCCTGGGCAGTGGCTACCAGCCGGCCACTTTCCCGCTCGAACAGGTGCAACCCCGAAACCTGCTCCAGGCGAGCAAGCTCGCGGCTGACGGTGGGCTGCGAGGTGAACAGCAGCCGCGCGGCGCCTGTGACGCTGCCGGCAGCCATGATGGCGCGAAACACTTCAATGTGGCGGGCAGTGAGTGGCATGGCAATTCCGGAAATAATGGACGGGCATATCAAAAATGAATGACTCACCAAAGAAAAGCTATTTTTATGAATCGAAGGTTTCGCCCATGCTGCTTACCTTTGCCACCCAAGAAGAACCTGACCATGACTGCACCCTTCACCCTGCTTGCCGACGCCGTTCGCCAGCATGGCTCGCCGCTTTGGGCCTATGACGCCGCCACCATCGCCGAGCGCGTCAGCCAGTTGCAGGTGTTCGACACCGTGCGCTTTGCCCAAAAGGCCAACCCCAACCTGCATGTATTGCGCCTGATGCGTGCCCACGGGCTGGTGCTGGATGCCGTATCACTGGGTGAAATGGAACGCGCCTTTGCCGCGGGCGCTCGCGTGGATGGCGAACCTGCCGGGGTGGTGCTGACCTGCGATGCGCTGGACCGGGCCACCCTCGAGCGCGTGGTGGCCGAGCACATCGAGGTGAATGCAGGCTCCATCGACATGCTGCGCCAGTTGGGTGAACGTTCCCCAGGGCACCGGGTCTGGATCCGCATCAACCCGGGTTACGGGCATGGGCACAGCCGCAAGACCAATACCGGCGGTGAAAACAGCAAGCACGGTATCTGGCACGAAGAACTGGACGAGGCACTGGCGTGTATCCGGGCCTATGGTTTGCACCTGGTGGGCGTGCACATGCACATCGGCTCCGGGGTGGACTACCAGCACCTGGAGCAGGTGGCCAGGTCGATGATCGAGCTCGTGGGCCGCCTGGGCACCGATATCGAGGCATTTTCCATTGGCGGCGGGCTGTCCACGCCGTACCGCAGCACGGACAAACCGGTTGACCTGCAACGCTATGCGCAAACCTGGGCCGTTGCCCGCAAGGAAGTCGAAGCCATGCTGGGCCACCCCGTGCGCATGGAAATAGAACCCGGGCGCTTTCTGGTAGCCGAATCCGGCTACCTGGTGGCTGAAGTGCGCGCCGTGAAACAGGTGGGCCGCAACACGTTCGTCATGATCGACGCCGGCTTCAACGACTTGATGCGCCCGGCCATGTACGGGGCCTACCACCGCATGACGCTGCTGGACGCAAACGGCCAGCCCGTGGAGCGCCCACGGCAACCGACCGTCGTCGCCGGGCCGCTCTGCGAATCGGGTGACGTGTTCACCCAGGACGAGCACGAGCTGACGCCACAGGACCTGCCCCAGGCCCAGGTGGGCGACCTGCTGGTCATTCATGATGCCGGCGCTTACGGGGCGTCCATGTCGTCCAACTACAACAGCCGGCCGCTGCTGCCAGAGTTCCTGATCGAAGCCGGCACGTTGCGGATGATTCGGCGCAGGCAGACCCTCGAGGACCTGCTCAAACTGGAGTCTGAATGCTGCTGAAATCCTGGGCGAGCGCATAGGCGGTTCGCCCAGCCTTGCTCGAACAGTGTGCAGCCAAGCAATTGAACATCACTGATCCGTCCATTGAAGCGATATTTGATCAATAAACCCTAGCTATCAGCCATTCTGAGCAATCTTGAACAGCCTCACAGGCTTACAATTGGATCCATTATTGAGGATCCCCTGCATGCAAACGCTTGAAATGGACTACACCCACGGCGATGTCGTCGCCAGTCACTGCCACGCCCATGACCAGTTGATCTACGCGGCCAGTGGCGTGGTGCATGTCAGTAGCGAGCGCGGTAACTGGGTGATTCAGGGCGGCCATGCGCTATGGATGCCAGCCGGGGTCAGCCATGGCATCCGCACCGAGGGCGCGGTGTCCATGCGGTCCCTGTTGCTTGAAGCGCAGGTCGAAACCTGCCAGGTCATCGTGGTATCGGGCCTGCTGCGCGAACTGATACTCGCCGCCTCGCGCATGCTGGGCGTGCAGGATGGCGACCACGTACGGGCGCTGATCCTGGCCGAACTGGCCGGTGCCGTGCGCGTCGACACCTTCATCCCGATGCCCCGTCATCCACGCCTGCGCACCTGGTGCGAACGCTTCCTGCAGGCCCCCGCCCAGGACCTCACCCTGGAGCAATGCGGCCAGCAGCTGAACATGAGTGCGCGCAACGTGGCACGGCTGTTCCAGCGTGAACTGGGCATGTCCCATGGGCAATGGCGTGCCAGGGCGCGGGTGATGCTGAGCCAGCAATGCCTGGCGGCAGGCCAGCCCATTCTCGCTGTCGCCCTGGACCACGGCTACCAGAGCGCCAGCGCCTTCGCGGCGATGTTCAAGCGCATCCTTGGCTACGCCCCCAGCCAATGCCAGAACCCCCGCCCTGGCGAGCGCACATTGTCCTGCTGACGCGCAGGGTTGTCCCGCTTGCGGCAGCGCCGCCTGTGGCGCCCTCGCTAACCTCGCATCACACCTTCCGAGAGCGTCGTGATGCGTTTACTGCCAACCCTGCCCTCCCCCACACGGCTGTGCACCGTGATCGGCTTGAGCCTGCTAGCAGCCTGCGCTCGGCAGCCTGCACCCGACCCCACGTTCGCAGGCAGCCTGCCGAACCCGCTGACTTATACCTCGGTTAGCATCAGCCAGCAGCCATTGCCTGAGCGGTGGTGGCAGTTACTGCGCGACCCGCAACTCGACCGCTGGGTCGAACAGGCCCTCGCCAACAACCAGGACCTGGCGCAAGCCAAGGCGAACGTGCAGGCCATGCTGGCAGGTATGGGTGAACGCCAGGCGCAGCGCCTGCCTGCCACCTCGCTGAACCTTGCCGCCACCTACGGCAAAAGCACCGATGACCAGACCCTCGCCGAGGCGACCCATACCCATGCTGCGGCCCAATGGCAGTTCAGCCCCGGTGTCGAGCTGGCCTACCAGGTGGACGCCTGGGGCCAGGTGCGGGCCGCCATCGAGCGGGCCTCAGCGCACGCGCAGGCGAGCGCGGCGGCCCACGATCTGCTGCGGTTGCAGGTAGTCGCCCAGACTACCCGGGCCTACGTGCAGCAGTGCGTCTACCAGGCCCGGATAGTAGCCGCGCACCAAGCCCTGAGTACGCTGGACAACAGCGTGTGGCTCAGTGATCGTCAGCGCCAGGCTGGCGCCGCTACCGCACTGGACAGCGAACGGTTGCTCAGCCTGCGTGACCAGGTGCGGGCCCGGCTGCCAGTGCTTGAGGCCGGGCGCGACATTGCGCAGTTCGAGCTGAGCATGCTGGGCGGGCAGGCAACCGTTCAGGCGCAGCCGCCCTGCACGGCCATCCCCAGGCTCACAGGCCCGTTGCCAGCCGGCGATGGCTGGCACCTGCTAGCGCGCCGGCCGGACGTGCGCCAGGCCGAACGTGAGTTGCAGGCCGCGAGCCTGCAAACGCAGATCGCCAAGGCCGACCTGTACCCCAAAGTCAGTTTCGGTGCCCAACTCAGCGCCTCAGACCATCGGCTGGGCAATGTGGGGGGCAGCCGGGCGATTACCTTCGACATCGGCCCGTTGATCCACTGGGAATTCCCCAACCTCAAGGCCAACCGTGCCCGCCTGAGCAAGGCCCAGGCGCTGCAGCAAGCCCAGGTTGCCCATTACCAGAGCGTGGCGCTGGGGGCTCTGAAAGACGTCCGCCAGGCGCTGGCGCGCCATGACGCCACGCAGCAACGCCTGCATGCACTGGCCAGTGCCCTGGCGCATAGCCAGCGCGGCTATGACCTGGCCCGCAGCAACCACCGTGCGGGCACCGTGGACGGCCTGGCACTGCTCGACAGTGAGCGCGAGCTGATCCGCCTGCAAGACCGCCACATCGCCGCCCAAGGCAGTGTTGCCAGTGCCCAGATCGAGTTGTTCCGCGCACTGGGCGGCGGCTGGTAAGCCTCATCGCCGAACGGTAGTTCATTGCAACACACCCGCAACAGTCTCACCCAGGAAGCAACCACCATGAATGCTGCCGCACAAACCTCCACACCGGCGTCTACCGAGCCCCAGGCCCGCAGCCTGGCAAGCAGGCGCCTGATGTCAATGACTGCCGGTGGGGTGGGCCTGCTCGCCACGCTGGCGTTTACCGTTTACTGGGTGACCACAGGCCGCTACCTGGAAAGCACCGATGACGCCTATGTGCGTGCAGACTGGGTAGCACTCAGCCCGCGTGTGGCCGGTCATGTAGCCAAGGTGGAAGTGAACGACGACCAGCCGGTAAAAGCGGGCGATGTACTGGTACGCCTGCAGGCACGCGACTATCGCGCCCGCCTGGGCAGCGCCATGGCCGCCGTGGCAGAAGCCAAGGCGGCAGTCACGGCGGCCCGGGCCCATCAGCAGGTGGCCGCCGAGCGCATCAACCAGCAACAACAGGCTGTGCTCCAGGCCGAAGCAGCGGTACGCAGCGCCCGGGCCGAACGCCAGCGAAGCCAGCTGGACCTGCAGCGCTACCGTGGCCTGGTGCGCGACGGAGCCGCTACCCTGCAACGGCTGGAAAGCGCCAGCGCCCAGGCCAGCCAGGCGCTGGCCACCGAGCAAGGCGCCACAGCAGCCTGGCGTGAGCAGCGGGCGCAGCAGCGTGTGGCCAAGGCCCTTGCCGCTCAGGCCGATGCCACACTGGAGCAACGCCAGGCTGCCCTGGCCCGTGCCCGCGCAGAACAGCAGTTGGCCGAGCTTGACGAGCAGGACACCGTTATCCGCGCCCCGATCGACGGCGTCGTCGGCCAACGCCGAGCGCGTGCCGGCCAGTACGTGGTGCCCGGTCAGCCGCTGCTGGCGGTTGTGCCGTTACAGCAGGCCTACGTGGTGGCCAACTACAAGGAAACCCAGTTGGCCCGCATGCGCCCCGGGCAAGCAGTGCGCATTGAGGTGGACAGCTTCGCCGGTAAGCCACTGCAGGGGCACGTGGCGAGTTTCTCGCCTGCCTCGGGCAACGTCTTCGCCCTGCTGCCGTCCGATAACGCCACCGGCAACTTCACCAAGATCGTGCAGCGTTTTCCCGTGCGCATCCTACTCGATTCACCGCTGCACGGCCCACTGCGGCCAGGCATGTCGGTGGTGGCCACCGTGGATACTCGCGATGCGGAGCCTGCCGATGCGCCGTGAACCTGCAGTGCCGTTGCGTGCTTGGGTGGCTGTGCTGGGGGGCCTGTTCGGCTGCTTCATGGCGGGCATGAACGTGCACGTCACCAGTGCTGCCCTGCCGGAAATTCGCGGCTCGCTGGGCGCCAGCTTCGAAGAAGGCTCATGGATTTCCACCGCCTACCTGGTGGCCGAAATCGTGATGATTCCGTTGACGGCATGGTTGGTGGAGGTGTTTTCGCTGCGCAGGGTGATGTGGACCGGCTCCCTGATCTTCCTGATCGCCTCGGTGGCCTGTTCGTGGGCGCCCAACCTGGAGGCAATGATTGCCATCCGGGTTATCCAGGGTGCCGCTGGGGCCGTGCTGATCCCGTTGTCGTTCCAGCTGATCATCACCGAACTGCCACCCAGCCGCATGGCCATGGGCATGGCGCTGTTCAGCCTGGCCAACAGTGTGGCACAGGCGTCAGGCCCGTCCATTGGCGGCTGGCTGACCGATGCCTACTCCTGGCGCTGGATCTTCTACCTGCAACTGTTCCCCGGCATCGCCCTGCTGATGGCCATCGCCTGGTCGATCGACGCCAAACCCATGCAGTTGCAGTTGTTGCGCAAGGGTGACTGGCCTGGCATCGCGGCCATGGTGGTCGGCCTGGGAGGCTTGCAGGTGGTGCTGGAGGAAGGCGGCCGGCTGGACTGGTTCGGCTCGCCCTTCATCACGGGCATGAGCGTGGTGTCGGCGGCCGCCCTGGTGGTGTTCGTGGCGACGCAGTTGCTTGGCCGCCGCGCCTTCATCAACCTGCGCTTGCTGGGCCGCTACAATTTCGGCGTGGCCAGCCTGGCGATGTTCATCTTCGGTGCCGCCACGTTTGGCCTGGTGTTTCTGGTGCCCAACTACCTGTCCCAGATACAGGGGTTCAGCGCCCACGATGTCGGGGTCACCTTGATTGCCTATGGGGTGGTGCAATTGGTACTGGCCCCGCTGATGCCGCGGCTGATGGGCTGGACCAGTGCCAAGTTCATGGTCGCCAGCGGCTTTCTGATCATGGCCCTCGGGTGCTGGCTGGGGGCCAGCCTGAGCGCGGACAGCGCCGACAACGTGATCATCCCATCCACGGTGGTGCGTGGCATCGGGCAGCCGTTCATCATGGTGGCCTTGTCGGTACTGGCCGTGGCCGGGCTGGACAAGCGCGAGGCCGGCTCGGCGTCTGCGGTGTTCTCGATGCTACGGAACTTGGGCGGTGCCATTGGGACCGCAGGGCTGACCCAACTGGTGGCGAGCCGCGAGCGCTTTCACAGTGCGCGCATCCATGAGCACGTGACGGTGTTCGAGCCCCAGGTGCAGGCCCGCCTCGGCCAAACGGTGCCCACCTGGCTGCCCCACCCGCAGCAGATGCTGGAAGGGCTGGCCGGGACCATTCGCCGCGAAGCCTACCTGATGGCCTACAGCGACGCGTTCTACCTGGCGTGCCTGGCACTGCTCGGCTGCGCGCTGGGGGCGTTGTTGCTCAGAACACGCCCGGCCAGGTGAATGCCTGGCGCCGCGCCCCGGCACGTTTTGCTGGGTGAATCACGTCAAAGCACAGCACCTGGCGCTCGGCCCAGCACGCGGGTGTATTCCTCACGCGCCGACTGCTCTGTGAACTCCCCCGCCCACTTGGCCACCACTACGGTCGCCACGCTGTTGCCGATGGTGTTGCAGGCTGCCATGGCCATGGACATGAAACGGTATACGCCAAACAGCAGTGCCAGCCCTTCCACCGGCAGTATGCCGATGGCCGTCACCGTGGCGGCGAATACCACGAAGCTGCCACCGGACACGGCGGCGGCGCCCTTGGAGGTCACCAGCATGATGGCCAGAATACCCAGTTGTTGCTCCCAGCCCAGCGGCACACCGTAGGCGTTGGCGATAAACAGCACGCACATCGACATGTAGATGGACGTACCGTCGAGGTTGAACGCGTAACCGGTGGGCAACACCAGGCCAACGCTCTGCTTGGAGCAGCCGAAGCGCTCGAGCTTCTGCAGCAAGCGCGGCAATGCGCTTTCCGACGAGGCCGTGCCCAGCACGATCAGGATCTCGTCCTTGATATAGCGCAGGAAGCGCCACAGGCTGAAGCCCGAGAGTCGGCACACGGCGCCCAGCACCACGAACAGGAAGAACGCGATGGCCAGGTAGAACATCAGCACCAGGTTGGCCAGCGACATGAGCACGGCCGAGCCATTGCTGCCCACCGCATAGGCAACGGAGCCAAATGCACCGAGGGGGGCGAACTTCATGATCAGGTTGATGAACTCGAAGAAGCATTCCGACACCCGGTTCAGGCCGTCCTCGATCACCACCCGGCGCTCCTGCTTGAGCGCCAGCAACGCGAAGCCGAACAGCACCGCAATCACCAGCACCTGCAACAACTGCCCGCCGGCGAAGGCACCGACGAAGTTGTCGGGGAAGATGCCGTAGATGAACTCGACCGTGGACGTGGGCGCATGCCCTTTGGCCACCGCTGCGTTGGCCGCCGCCGTAGCCGCCCCGCTGGCGTGGGCCCCGTGCATGCCCGAGCCGATGCCGATCAGGTTGCCCCACAGCAGCCCCAGCGCCAGGGCGAAGGTGGACAACAGCTCGAAGTACACCAACGCCCGCCAGCCCACCTTGCCGACCCGCTTGATGTCGCCGGCGGAGGCAATACCGTGCACCACGGTGAAGAACACCAGGGGAGCTACGGCCGTCTTGATCAACTTGAGAAAGATGTCCCCGAGCATCTTGAACTTGGCAGCGAGTTCGGGGGCGATGAAGCCGAAGGCGATACCGAGCAGCATTGCCGCCAGCACCTGGAACGTGAGGTCCTTGTACAGCGGCTTTTTCGAAGTGGAAGCCATGGTAGCGTTCTCATTGTTTTTGTAGGAGGTCACCCGTCATGGCCCGACATGGCCGGGCAGCGGGCTTTCAGCGGGGTACGGCAGCGGGCCAGGCCAGTGCCTGATCGACCATCTGTGGCGCCAGGCCCAAGTAATTGCTCGGGTCGCACAGGTGCTCCAGCGTCGCCAGGTCCAGGCGCGCAGTCGCTTCACCCTGGGCCTTGAGGGCTTCCAGCAGGCTGATGCCCTGGTCGTTGGCCAGGCGGCAGGCGGCATACACCACGTCATGCGCCACCTGGCGGCCCAAGGCCGGGGCAAGCCCCATCATCACGGCTTCGGCAACGATAAGGCCCTGGGTCATGTCCAGGTTCTTGCGCATGCGCTCGGTGCGCACGTCCAGCCCGGCCAGCATGAACCGCGCCTGGCCCAGGGAGGCGGCGGTCAGTGCGAACGCTTCGGGGATGGCGATCCATTCGGCCTGCCATGGGCCGGTGGAGCGCTCGAAGTCCTGGATCATGGCGTCGAGCATCAGGCCGGCCTGCTGGCGCACGCCCTTGGCCGCGGCGTACATCAGCTCGCAGGAGATGGGGTTGCGCTTCTGCGGCATGGTGCTGCTGGCGCCGCGGCCCTTGACGAACGGCTCGTAGGCTTCGCCCAACTCGCTGGTCATCATCATCATGATGTCCAGCGCCACCTTGCCCAGCGACGCGCTGACCAGGCCGAGGAAATTCAGCGCCTCGGCCAGCCCGTCGCGCGCCACGTGCCAGGTAGCCTGCGGTATGCCCAGGCCCAGTTCGTCCATCAGCGCGGCCTGCACCTCCAGGCCTTTGTCACCCAGCGAAGCCAGGGTACCGGCGGCACCGGCAAACTGGCCCACTTCTACCCGCGGGCGCAGTTGCACCAGGCGCTCGGCATGGCGGTCAAACATGCTCAGCCACACGGCACACTTGTAGCCAAAGGTGATGGGCAGCGCGTGCTGCAGGTGCGTGCGGCCGGCCATCGGCGTGTCACGGTAACGCTGCGCCAGCTCCGCCAGCAGGCCGCGCACGGCCTGGATATCCCGGCCGACGATGGCCAGTGCAGCGCGTACTTGCAGCACCACGGCAGTGTCCATGATGTCCTGCGTGGTGGCGCCCCAGTGCACGTAGCGGCCAGCCTCGCCACACAGCTTGGACAGCTGCTCCACCAACGGCAGGATCGGGTAGCCGACAATCTCCGTTTCATGCTGCATCAGCGCCAAGTCCAGGTCTTCGTAGCGCGACAGCCGGGCGATCTGGGCGGCCGCTTCGGCAGGCACCACGCCGCAGCGCGCCTGGGCCTTGGCCAGGGCGACCTCCACTTCGATGTACCGCTCGATCAGCGATTTATCTGAGAACACGGCACGCATTTCGGCAGTGCCGAACATGTCGCGGAACAGGGTGGAGTCGAAAACGGTGGTGGACATGGGCTGGAATCCTGAAATGTTATTTTTTGACCGTACATATATATAATGTACGTACATAATTCTTGCCCTGTCGCTGTTACACTGTCAACCGACGAAATTTGCGAGACAGACCAAAGGTATGAACAAGGCGCGCTATGCCATCGTGGCCAAGGACTTGATGGAGGCCATTGCCAGCGGCCGCTACCCGGTGGGCAGCTTGCTGCCCACCGAGTTCGAGCTGTGCGAGCTGTACAGCGTGAGCCGCCACACGGTGCGGGCGGCGATTGACCAGTTGCTGGGCCAGGGCATGGTGTCGCGGCGCAAGCGCGTGGGTACCCGGGTCGAGGCCAGCAGCCCGCGTGGTGGTTACTCCCACTCACTGGCCAGCATTGCCGACCTCGCCCACCTTGCCGAGACCCAGCAGCGGGAAATCCAGAACGTGCGTCACTTTGTGGCGGACCTGAGCGAGGCGGCACGGCTGGGCCTGGTGCCGGGCGAGCATTACTTCTGTGTGTCCAGCATCCGTGTAGATCACCAGCAGAACGCCGCGCCGCTGTGCTGGACGGATGTGTACGCGCAACGGGACTACGAACAGGTCATCGAGAAGGCTCAGGCAAACCCCGATCAGCTGATTGCAGGGCTCATCGAGCAGCACTATGGCCGGGTGATCGCGGTGGTGGACCAGCAGGTACGGGCTGTGGTGCTCAGCGCCGAGGTGGCCCGTGCCCTGAAAGCCGAGGCTGGGGCGCCCGGGCTAGAGATCATCCGCCACTACCGTGAAGAAAACGGTGATTTGATGGCAGTCTCTGAAACGGTCCACCCTGCCGACCGTTTTAGCTTGGTGACGCAGATGCGCCGGGACCGCTCCCCCTCACCTGCCCCCTGACCCCTGGAGAAACGACGCATGGCAACGGACAAAACCCGGATGCTGACGGTGGGCGAAGTGGCCAGGCGCAGCGGCGTGGCCGTGTCGGCGTTGCACTTCTACGAAAGCAAAGGCTTGATCGCCAGCACCCGCACGGCTGGCAACCAGCGCCGCTACCCGTCCCTGGTGCTGCGCACGCTGGCAATCATCAAAGTGGCCCAACGTACCGGCATCGCCCTGGAAGAAATCAAGCGCGCCCTGGGACGCTATCCGCCCAACAGCAAGCTCACGGCCGCCCAGTGGAGCGAAATGTCCAGCGCCTGGCGCGAAGACCTGAACAGCCGCATTCGCATGCTGGAGGCCTTGCGCGACAACCTCGACAACTGCATAGGCTGCGGCTGCCTGTCACTGGATGAATGCCCGCTGCGTAACCCGCAGGACGTACTGGGCCAGCAAGGCAGCGGGGCGCGCCTGCTGGAAGACAAGGCACGCTGACGGCGCGGTGACCAAGGCTGCACCGATTACGCTGAGTTTGAACCATTCCACACCCTGGGCGCCCTAACCTTGTGCTGTTAACCCATGCCGTTCAGAGAAAGGATGACCAAACCATGAAGCGCGAACAGATCGAAGGTGTAGCAGAGAATCTTGCGGGCAAGGCACAGAGCGCTGTGGGCCGGCTGGTAGATGACCCGGCACTGGAAGCCGAAGGCGAAGGCCGCCAGGCGGCAGGCCAGGTGACCAAGAGCTACGGCGATGCCGTGGATTGCGTGTCGACCTTCGTCAAGGAAAAACCCATTGCCGCACTGGCAATTACCGCGGCCATCACCCTGGTGGTGTCGCGCCTGCTGCGCAGCTGACTGCACACGCCCGGCCCGCACGACTGCGCGGGCCGGGCACCTGATCAGTCGTCCAACTCATCCTTGACGATGCGCCCATCGCGAGGGTCGACCTTGAACTCATACTGCTTGCCATCGGCCTTGATGCCCTCACCTTCCCAGTGACCATCGTCTGCCTCGATCTTGGTGATCTGGGTGTAGCCAGCACCTTTCAGGGCAGCCTCGGCCTGGTCCTTGTTCACTTTCCAGTCAGCACCAGGCTGATCAGCCCAGGCCGAAGCGGCGCCCAGGGTGCCAATCAGGGCAAGGCCAGTGAACAGTTGCTTGATCGCTTTCATGACGCACATCCTTATTAAGTGGTGTGAAGATGCGACCGGGCAGCATTGCGCAACGTTCAGTTGGATGGGGCTGGCACTTCGATCAGCCAGGCTGCCCAGCCAACTCATTGCTGACACCACGCCCCAATACCAGCACGGTCACAAAGCCGCACCCTGCAAGGGCAGTGGCTATGCTCAGCAATACGCCGGTGCCCAGGTGGTCGACCACCTGGCCGCCAAAGAACGACCCCACCGCGATAATCACCTGGAACATGGCCACGAACAGCGGCATGCCCCGCTCCACATCCTTGGGCGCTACCACGAACATCCAGATGTTGGCGCACGCGGGGAACGCGCCGAAGGCGAAGCCCCACAGGGCAATCAGCATCGCCGCACCGCTCATGCCGGTGGCGAAGTGCGGGAACAACGCGGTGCTCAGCGCAATCAGCAGCGCTACCAGCAACAGGCTGTGACGCACGCTTCGGTTGGCAGCGAACCCTGCAAAGATGTTGCCCATGAAGCCGGCCACCCCGTACAGCAGCAACAGTGAACCGATCGTGGGCCCGTCGAAGCCCGCACGTTGCTTGAAGAACGGCGCGACGTAGGTATAGGCGGCAAAGTGCGCCATGCCTATCAGCAGCACCGCAATAAGGCCGACACGCGCCTGCGGGTTGATGAACAGCGCGGGTAAGTCACGAACACGGATGGCCTGCTCCGGCATCAGCCGTGGCAGCAGGAACACCTGGGCCAACAGCACCGGCACGCCGACCAGTGCAGTGACCAGAAAGGTCATGCGCCAGCCCATCAAGCCACTCAGCCAGGTACCTACCGGTACGCCCACCACCGTGGCCAGGGTGACACCGGCCATGATGATCGAGTTGGCCTTGGCCACGCCCATGCCATCAGGTGCCAGGCGGCCGCTCAGCGCGATGGCGGTTGCCCAGAAGCCGCCGATGCTCACGCCCAGCAGCACGCGGCCGAGCAGCAACAGGTGGAAGTTGCCGGCGAAGGCCACTATCGCGTTGGCCAGGATCATCACCAGCGTCAGGCCGATCAGCAGGTAACGACGGTCGAGCCCGCCAACCCCTACGGAAATGGCCGGTGCCGCCAGGGCGGCCATGATACCGGGCAAGGTCACCATCAGCCCGGCAAGGCCGGCACTGATGCCCAAGTCGTTGGCCACATCGTTGAGCACCCCCACCGGCAGGAATTCACTGGTCACCAGGGCGAATGCGCCGACGGCGACCGAAAGAATTGCCAACCACTGCTGGGTCAGGCTCTGTTGATTGTGCTCGGGCAGACCGCGAGGGGCCGGGCTGGCGCTTGGCATTGGGCAAAATTCCATTACAGGGCGCCTGGAACAGGCGCAAGGCGGGTGACATCAGGGGGGGTGATTGTAGAGGGCTGGGCGGCAGAGCCCGAGGCACGCCAGTCGATAGTATTCATCAACGTGATCGATAGGTGGCGCCAACCCTGGCGCTCAGCCGCGCCCCGAACAGCCGCTAGACCGGGTTGGCAAGGATTACCCGGCCCGCAGCCGCGGGCCGGTTGATGAACAGCGCGTCGAGTGCACTGCTGCGCAGCCCTTTGAGGGCATTCCAGTGCGCCGATGTATGCACGTAGCGGGCTTGCAGCAGGCGGGCTTCGGCGGCGTCCAGCCCCAGCTGCTTCTGCTCGCCCAACGCGTAAGCATGCAGTTTGCGACTTATGGCATGCAAGTCTTCAGGCACTTGGTGATGCGGGTCATTGCCCAGCGGCGCGAGGGGTACGCCGGCCCGCAGCGCCAATGCATGCATGATGCTCAGGTACACCCGCGACAGATGCCCCGCCACGTCTCGTGCCCGGCTCAGCGCCACATAGACCTGTTTCTGTTCCTCGCCCCGCGCGCCGCCAGGGACGGGGTGCTCCCAGGTCACCAGTTCCGGGGCCGGATCACCCAGCTTGCCAGCCAGGCCACTCTGCAAGGCAGCCACTCTGGCGTAGGCACCCGTGTTCTCTACACGCGTGCCCAACGGCACGTGCTGGGACTCGGGCTTGCACAGTAATACCTGCTCATGGGTCGTGTCCGGGTAGCCCCCACCGATGTTCGAATGCACACCCGGCAACCGGATGTCGTGGCCACTCAGTACCAACGGGAAGTTATGCCGCTGCTCATCGGCGGCCACCAACTGCACCACCTGCCGGGCAATGCCGGCACTCAGGCCCAGGCGCAGGCCACCCAGGCGTTCGTCAGCCGGGTCGAAGCCGCCTCGTAGCGGTGCGATGATGGCCGCCACCGTGTCGAACAGGCCGACGAAATTCACATTCACAGCGCAGTTCAGCGGTATCGCACCGCGATCATGCAGCAAGTTGGCCAGGTGCCGCGCCGCTGCGGCGCCACGGCTGAAGCCAAACAGGTCGAACGCCACGCACTGCACGTTGGCGTGCGGGTGCTGCTGCCGCCACTGCGCCAACGCCCGGGCGATGTCGGCCACGGTATCCTCTACCCGCGCCTGCACCCCGCTACGGCCGCGGCCGGTCGCCGACGAATACGCATCGTCCGCCTCCCCGGCCTGGGTGCCGATACCGGCCACGTAAACTTTGAAGCACACTTGCAATGGTTTGCCCCGCAACGGATGCACCGGGTAGAGCGCGTGCAACAGGGCCACATTGGTCAGGGCGCTCTCGTAGCTCGCGCCCTTCCCGCCCTTGGGTGATGGCACCAGCGCGTTGTGCTGGTTGTTACCCGTACCGTCGAAAAACACGCCAAAGCGCAGTGTGACTGGGCTGGTTGAGTCAAAGGTGGGGCTATCGGCTTTCATCATGGTCGCGCCTGCTCGCTGAAAAACACAAGCAAGCGCCGCCCGCCACCGCCCCACTATCAGCCAATGTCCCACCCTGGGCCGGACATTTCTGCAGTTGCCAGCGCACGGCCGCGGATAAATTTCCAAGCCGCCATTGGTCGCCGCCCCCCCGGATGGATTAAAGTATCAGCCCTTGCCAGGGCTGCTGCTATCAGCAGCCTGTGGCCCCCTACCAGGAACCGCCATCGATGGAACACCGTGAAGCGCTGATCGCGCTGCGCACCTTTCTCTCCACCCAGATCCTGGGCCAGGAAAAGCTGGTCGAGCGGCTGCTGATCGTCCTGCTCGCCGATGGCCACATGCTGGTAGAGGGCGCGCCGGGCCTGGCCAAGACCAAGGCCATCAAGGAACTGGCAGAGGGCATCGAAGCGCAGTTTCACCGCATCCAGTTCACCCCTGACCTGCTGCCGGCCGACATCACCGGTACGGAGATCTATCGCCCCGAAACCGGTAGCTTCGTGTTCCAGCAGGGGCCCATCTTCCATAACCTGGTGCTGGCCGACGAAATCAACCGGGCGCCGGCCAAGGTGCAGTCCGCCCTGCTCGAGGCCATGGCCGAACGCCAGGTCAGCGTGGGCCGCAGCACCTACGACCTGTCGCCGCTGTTCCTGGTGATGGCCACGCAGAACCCGATCGAGCAGGAAGGCACCTACCCGCTGCCCGAAGCCCAACTCGACCGGTTTCTGATGCACGTCAAGATCGGCTTCCCCGACGCTGCTGTAGAGCGCCGTATCCTGGCGCAGGCCCGCGGTGAAGCCCTGGGCGGCGAAACCAAGCCCGAACGCCGGGTCAGCCAGCAGGCCATTTTTGCCGCACGCAAGGAAATCCTGGGCCTGTACATGGCTGATGCGGTGGAGGAATACCTGGTACAGCTGGTGATGGCCACCCGCACCCCGGCCAAGTTCGACACCGAGCTGGCCGACTGGATCGCCTACGGGGCCAGCCCGCGTGGCTCCATCTCCCTGGACCGCTGCGCCCGCGCCCACGCCTGGCTGGCCGGGCGTGACTTTGTCAGCCCCGAGGACATCCAGGCGGTGCTGTTCGATGTGCTGCGCCACCGCATCATCCTCTCGTTCGAGGCCGAGGCAGCGGGGATCGACCAGGACCGGGTGGTCCAGCGCATCCTCGACGTCGTCGCCGTCGCCTGACCCATGCCGCCCTCCCAGCTGGCCGAACCCGGCATCCGCATCGGCCTTGCCGAGCTGATCGACATGCGCCACCGCGTGCGCGAGATCCAGCTGTTTTCCAAGCCGGGCCAACGCAGCCCGCTGGTGGGCCTGCACCACTCCAAGCTGCGTGGGCGCGGCGTGGACTTCGACCAGGTGCGGGTCTACCAGGCTGGCGACGACGTGCGCAACATCGACTGGCGGGTTACCGCACGTACCCAGGAACCGCATACCAAACTGTTCCATGAGGAGCGCGAGCGGCCCATCTTCATTCTGGTCGAGCAAAGCCAACGGCTGTTCTTTGGCTCGGGGCTGATGTTCAAGTCGGTGCTGGCGGCTCAGGCGGCGGCACTGTTCGGTTGGGCCGCGCTGGGCCATAACGACCGGATCGGCGGCCTGGTGTTCGGCGACAACGACCCGCACGAAATCAAGCCCAGGCGCAGCAAGCAGAGCCTGCTGCAACTGCTCAACCGGCTGGCCAAGGTCAACCAGTCACTGCACACCGAGGGCGTTGCCCAGGCCGACAGCATGGGCCTGGCCCTGCGCCGTGCGCGCGAGGTGCTGCGCCCTGGCAGCCTGGCCATCGTGATCTGTGACGAGCGCTCGCTGACCCCTCAGTGCGAGCAGCACCTGGCCATGCTGTCGCGGCATTGCGACCTGCTGCTGATGCCGGTGTCAGACCCGCTCGACCATGCCCTGCCGGCCGCGGGCCTGCTGCGCTTTGCCCAGCGTGGCGCGCAACTGGAGCTCGACACCCTGGACGATGGCCTGCGCCTGGCCTACCGGCAGCAGGCAGAGGCCCGTGTCGAACGCTGGGAGCTGATGGCGCAGAAGCTGCGGGTGGTGCTGATGCCGCTGAGCACCCAGAGCGAGATGATCGAACAACTGCGTGAATACCTGAGCGCCCAACGCGGGGGGAGCAACCCGTGAACCCCTTGGACCAGTTGCAGCCACTGATCGCACCGGCCGCTGTAAGCCTGTGGCCACCGGCACCGGGCTGGTGGGTGTTGCTGGCGTTGCTGCCACTGACAGGCTGGGGCCTGTGGCGGGTGCGCCACTGGCGGCCGCGCAAGCGCCGCGTGGTGCGTGCCGAGCAACCCTTGGACCCGGCCCGTGTTGCCGCCCTCGACGAGCTGGCCCGCCTGGCGCGCCCCTACGACAACGCCCCGGCCGGTGCCTGGCTGCAGCAGCTCAATGCATTGCTCAAGCGCTTGTGCCGCAGCCACTACCCCTTCGCCAACAGTCATACGCTCAATGGCCGGCAATGGCTGGCGTTTCTCGACAACCGCTGCCCAGCGGCTGGCCTGACGCGCTGGATGGTGCTGGTAGAAGGCGCCTACAAGCCTGAGTGTCGGCTCGACGACAAGGCAATCGTCGGGCTCAGCCAGGCCGTCGAAACCTGGATCCGCAAACATGTTTGAGCTGGCTTGGCCGTGGGTCTTCGTGCTGTTGCCGCTGCCTTGGCTGGCGCGGTTGCTGCTACCGGCTGCCGACAGCGGCGAGCCGGTGCTGAAGGTGGGCTTCCTGCGCGAGCTGGAAGGCCTGGCCGGGCGCCGGGCGCGGCTGAACCTGCCCACCTGGCGCCACCAGGCACCCTTCATCATCATCTGGTCGCTGTTGCTGCTGGCGGCCGCACGCCCGCAATGGCTGGGCGAACCCGTGCCAGTGGCGGCCAGCGGTCGTGACTTGCTGGTAGCGGTGGACGTGTCGGGGTCGATGGACTTCCCCGACATGCAGTGGAAAAACGACGATATCAGCCGGCTGGACCTGGTGAAGGCGCTGATGGGCGACTTCTTGCAGGACCGCCGGGGCGATCGGGTTGGCCTGATCCTGTTTGGCAGCCAGGCGTACCTGCAAGCCCCGCTTACCTTCGACCGGCGCACCGTGCGCACCTTCCTTGACGAAGCGCAAATCGGCATCGCCGGCAAGAACACCGCACTGGGCGACGCCATTGGCCTGGCGGTCAAGCGCCTGCGCCAGCGCCCCGCGCAAAGCCGGGTGCTGGTGCTGATCACCGACGGTGCCAACAACGGCGGGCAGATCCACCCGCTGACCGCTGCCCGGCTGGCAGCGCAGGAGGCCGTGCGTATCTACACCATCGGTATCGGTGCCAACCCGGACGCCACCGGCACGCCTGGCCTGCTCGGCCTCAACCCAAGCCTGGACCTGGATGAAGCCTCGCTGCGGGAAATCGCCGAGATTACCCACGGCGCGTATTTCCGCGCCCACGATGGCGCCGAGCTGAGCGCCATCGGCGATACCCTTGACCGCTTGGAACCGGTGGCCCAGCAGCCCACCCAGGCGCGTACGGCCAAGGCCTTGTATGCCTGGCCACTGGCGTTGGCGCTGCTACTGAGCGTGCTGCTGGTGGTGGCAGTGCAATGGCCCGACAACCTGTTGCAACGCCAGTTACGCAAGCCGCGCTTCCTGCAGCCGCACCCCGAATGGCGCCAGCGCCTCAAGCGCCTGCGCCTGAGGAAACCACGATGATCGAACTCTGGCCGCAATGGTTGCGCCCCCTGTGGCTGTTGACCGTCCCTGTGCTGGCCTGGCTGCTGTTCAAGCTCTGGCACCGGCGCAAGCGCGCTGGGCGCTGGCAGATGATCCTGCCAGCGGCGTTCCATGGTGTGCTGCTGGGGGGCGGCAGTGGCAGCACCAGCAAGCTGCCATGGGTGGCCCTGGGCCTGGCCTGGACACTGGCGGTACTGGCCCTGCTGGGCCCCAGCTGGCAACGCGTGGAAGAGAGCCGCCAGCGCCCCGCCGACCCGCTGGTGATCCTGCTGGAACTCACCCCGCAAATGCTCGCCGAGGACAGCCCGCCCAACCGCCTGGAGCAGGCTCGGCGCAAGGTGCTCGACCTGCTCGAGCACCGCCGCGACAGCCAGACTGCGCTGGTGGTCTATGCAGGTTCTGCGCACACCCTGGTGCCGCTGTCCGACGACCTGGCGACCACCCGCAACCTGCTTGAGGCCATCGACCCCTCGATCATGCCCAAGGCCGGCCAACGCGCTGACCTGGCCGTGCAGAAAGGCCTGGCATTACTGGCGCAGAGCGGCCTGGGCCAGGGGCGGCTGCTGTTGATCGGTTCGTCACTCAGCGCGGCAGAGCGCCAAGGTATCAGCCAGGCGCTGGGCCGCCAGGGGCCAAGCCTGCTGATGCTGGGCATTGGCAGCCGCGACGGCGCGCCCGTGCGGCAGGCCAACGGTGAGTATCTCAAGGACGATCAGGGGGGCATTCTGCTGCCCCGGCTGGACAACGCCGCCCTCAAGAGTTTTATCAGTGGTACCGGCGGGCGCTACCGGCATGCCCGTATCGACGACCTCGACCTGCGCGGCCTGGGGCTGTTCGACAACCCGCATACGGCGCGCAACGAGGGGCAGACGTTGCAGTTGGACAGCTGGGCCGACCAGGGTTACTGGTTGCTCATCCCCCTGCTGCTGCTGGCGGCCTGCGCCGGGCGGCGCGGCTGGTTGTTCTGCCTGCCGTTGCTGCTGGCCGTGCCTCAGCCCAGCCACGCCTTCGAGTTCACCGACCTGTGGCTGCGGCCCGATCAGCAAGGCCAGCACCTGCTTGAACAAAACCGCCCGGCCAGCGCCGCACGCCACTTCCAGAACTCGCAATGGCGCGGCATGGCGCTGTACCAGGCCGGAGACTATGCAGGGGCCGCCGAGGCATTTTCACAGGGGGATACAGCTGCCGACCACTACAACCGCGGCAACGCCTTGGCACGCAGCGGTGAACTGGAAGCCGCCCTGGATGCCTACGAACAGGCACTGGACCGCCAGCCGGACTTGCAGGCGGCACTGGCTAACCAGGCGCTGGTCGAGCAAATGCTGCAACAGCGCCAGGGCAAGGCCGAAGAACAGCCCGCCAGCGGCGAGGCCCAAGGCACGCCCGGCCGGGAAACCGACGGCAACAGCAGCTCGGCCAGCAGCCAAGCCGAAGGCACACCCGGCAACGACCCACAGGCAGGCGCAGACAACAGCGGGGACAGCAGCGACAATAGCCAGGCCAGCCCGGGCAACCAGGCCGGCGACGATGACAGCGTCGTCCAGCCCCCACAGCGCCCGGCATCCAATGCACTGGACGCCGAGCAGCGTCAGGCGCTGGAACAATGGCTGCGGGAAATCCCGGACAACCCGGCGCAGCTGCTGCGGCGCAAATTCTGGTATGAACAGCAATTGCATCAGGAAACCCCAACACAATGAGTCGCTACGGCGTCTTTCTCCTCAGTCTGCTGTGGGCCGTGCTGGCCCATGCCGAACCCTCGCTGACCGCCAGCGTCGACCGCAGCCGCCTGGAGGCCGGTGAAAGCCTTGAGCTGACGCTGGAAAGCCAGGATGTGACCGAGTTCGGCAAACCGGACCTGCGTGCACTCGAGGGCGACTTCGACGTGCGCAGCACCCGCCAGCTCAACAGCCTGCACAGCCTGGACGGTGAAACCCGGGCCAGCACCCGCTGGATCATCACCCTGCTGCCGCGGCGCAGCGGTAGCCTGCGCATCCCGGCCCTGCAGCTGGGCCAGTCGTACAGCCAACCCATCGACCTGCAGGTGCTGCAAGCCGATGCCAGCCGCCAAGACAACGCCCAGGTATTCATCGAGGCCACGCTCGACACCCCCGACGTGTACGTGCAGGCCCAAGCGGTGCTGACGCTGCGCATCTACCACTCCGTAGCCCTGTACGACGACAGCAGCCTCAGCCCGCTGCAACTGGACAACGCCAAGGTGGAACCGCTGGGTGAATCGCGCACCTACGAGAAGGAAATCAACGGCGTCAGGCACGGTGTGATCGAAACGCGCTACGCCGTGTACGCCCAGCAAAGCGGCACCCTGGCTATCCCGTCACTGACCTTCACCGCCACTGCAGCGGCCAGCAACGAAGAGGCGCAGCCAACCACCGGTGCGCGCCCTGGCCGCCAGGTGCAGGTCAGCTCGCTGCCTCTGCGCCTGAATGTGCGGGCCATCCCGCCCGGCTGGCCTGCCGACAAGCCCTGGCTGCCGGCGCGTGGCCTGAGCCTGGAAGAGCGCTGGAGCCCCGACCCCGGCAGCCAGCAGGTGCAGATTGGCGACTCGCTGACCCGCAACGTGACGCTGCGCGCCGAAGGGTTGTCCAGCACCCAACTGCCGCCCCTGCCGGCTACCGAAGCCCCTGGCCTGCGGCGCTACCCCGACCAGCCCCTGCTGCGCAACGAAGTCAGCGAGCGCGGCATGACGGCCACCCGGGAGGAGCGCGAAGCGCTAGTCCCCACCCACAGCGGCGCGCTGGCCCTGCCTGCGCTGGAAGTCACCTGGTGGAATACCCGCGAGGATCACCTGGAGCACAGCAGCCTGCCGGCGCGGGCGATCACCGTGCTGGACAACCCGGCACTTACCGCCGAAACGCCGGTTGGCGACAACCGCAGCGCCAGCAACCCGTCGTGGCCCTGGCAACTGGCAACGATGGTGTTCGCCCTCACCACCCTGCTGGGCTTCACCCTGTGGTGGCGCGCCCGGTCGCAGCCCGCCGTGCTGCGCACCGCGCAGGCAGGCCCCAGCCCGCGCACCTTGCTGGACGACCTCAAACGTGCGTGCCTTGCCAACGACCCCCAGGCCACCCGCCAGGCCCTGGATGCATGGGCCCGCCAACAGCCAGAAACCCTGGCCGAGATGGCCGCGCGCTTCGTGCCCCTGTCGGACGCGCTGGATGGCCTGAATGGCGCGTTGTACAGTGAGAGCGGCCAGCATTGGCAGGGTGAAGACTTGTGGCGCGCAATCGGCACCATACCGCCAGCCGAACACGTGTTGTTGCCAACCACCGACACCGGCAGCCTACCGCCCCTCTACCCCAAATAACGCCCCACGCTCTGCCACGGGGTACCTGGCATGGCAGCAGGTAGCTCGCGATGGGTTACCATACGCCCCACTCCCAAAGCCAAGCCCCAAACGCTTGCTCGACTCGACACCAACAGGTCATCCATGCGTCTGTTTCACACCTCCGACTGGCACCTGGGCCAAAGCCTGCACGGCCAGGAACGCGACTTCGAACACGCCTGTTTCCTTGACTGGCTGCTCGGCCAACTCCAACTGCGTCAGCCCGACGCGCTGCTGATTGCCGGCGATATCTTCGACACCGTCAACCCGCCGGTCAAAGCCCAGGAGCGGCTGTACGACTTCATCGTCAATGCCCATGAGCAACAGCCCAAACTGGACATCGTGATGATCGCCGGCAACCACGATTCCGGCTCGCGCATCGAGCTACCTGCGGCGCTGATGCGCCGCCTGCGTACCCACGCCCTGGGCCGCGTGCACTGGCTGGATGAAGGCCAGCTGGATGCCGAGCGGCTACTCATCCCGTTGACCAACAGCCGTGGCAAGGTCACGGCATGGTGCCTGGCCCTGCCCTTCCTGCGCCCGGCCGAAGTCACCGGCCTGCAATTGGGCGACGATTACCTGCAGGGCATCACCCAGGTGCACCAGCAGCTGATCGCCGCAGCCCAGGCCAGGCGCCGCAAGGATCAGGCGCTCATCGCCATCAGCCATGCGCACATGGCCGGCGGCGCGGTGTCGGAAGACTCCGAACGCAGCCTGATCATCGGCAATGCCGAAGCGCTGCCAGCCAGGCTGTTCGACAAAGCGATCAGCTACGTGGCGCTGGGCCATCTGCACAAACCACAAAAGGTCAACCGCGAAGACCGCATCCGCTACAGCGGCTCGCCCATCCCCTTGTCGTTTGCCGAGGTCAACTACCCCCATCAGGTGCTGGAAGTGGAGCTGGACGGTGCCGCGCTGGTCAGTGTGGAGCCGCGCCCGGTGCCACGTGCCGTGGCCTTGCAACGCCTGGGCCCGGCGCCGCTGGGCGAGGTGCTGGCGCAGCTGGCCGACCTGCCGGTGATCGACCTGCTGGATGACCCCAACCGCAAGCCCTGGCTTGAAGTGCGGGTTGTGCTGGACGAGCCGCAACCTGACCTGCGCCAGCAGATAGAGGCCGCGCTTGAAGGCAAGGCTGTGCGGCTGATCCGCATCGGCGTCGAATACGCCGGGCGCCACCAGGCCGATGACGACGAACAGGCCTTTGTCGAACTGGCCCAGATGACCCCGCACGACCTGTTTGGCCGCGCCTGGGAACAGGCCTACGGCCAGCCTGCCGACGAGCAGGCGCTGGCCGACTTCGCCCTGTTGCTGCAAGACGTGCTGCAGGAAGAGGAACAGCCATGAAAATTCTCGCCATTCGTTTGAAGAACCTCGCCTCGCTGGCAGGCCCCGTGGACATCGACTTCACGCGTGAACCTTTGGCCAGCGCCGGCCTGTTCGCCATCACCGGGCCAACCGGCGCCGGCAAGAGCACCTTGCTCGATGGCCTGTGCCTGGCGTTGTTCGGCACGGTGCCACGGCTGAACGACATTGGCCGTGAAGCCAAGGTGCCCGATACAGACGGTGAAATACCCACCTCCGACCCGCGCAACCTGCTGCGCCGGGGCACCGGCAGCGGCTTTGCAGAGGTGGACTTCGTCGGCATCGACGGGCGTCGCTACCGCGCCCGCTGGGAAGCCAACCGCGCCCGCGACAAGGCCAACGGCAAGTTGCAACTCAGCCGCCAGAGCTTCTACGACCTCGACAGTGAGCAGGTGCTGGCCAGCGCCAAGAATGAGTACAAAGCCTTGGTAGAGGCACGCCTGGGGTTGAATTTCGAGCAGTTCACCCGGGCAGTGATGCTGGCCCAAAGCGAATTCGGCGCCTTCCTCAAAGCCGACGACCGTGAGCGCAGCGAACTGCTGGAGAAGCTCACCAACACGTCTATTTATACTCGCCTGGGCCAACGCGCATTCAGCAAGGCACGCGAAGCCGGCGATGCCCACAATGCGCTGAAGGAGCGTGCCAGCCACCTCCTGCCTCTGGCTGCCGAAGCACGGGCGGCGCTCGACCAGCACCTGGAGCAGGCGCAGCAACAGCTCAAGGCCGATCAGGCTGCCGAGCGGCAACTGGAACTGCAACGCACCTGGCTGCATGAGCAACAGCAGCTGCAAATGCAGTTGACTGAAGCCAGTAGCGCTTTACAGGCCGCCGAGCAGCAGTGGCAGCAACTGGCCGATGCCCGGCTGGACCTGCAGCGCCTGCAACACCTGGCCCCGCAACGCCATGCGTTCATCCGCCGGCAGGCCTTGAGCGCACAGGTGGCGTCGATGGCGTCGAAAATCGGCCAGCAACAGCAGCAGGATGCGCAACTGCAGCGCGATGCCGCTGCACTCGAACAAACACTCGCCGCAGCAGCCAAGGCCTTGGTCGATAGCCAGGCCCATTACAGCGAGAGCACCCCGCGCTTGCGTCAGGCCTTTGCCGCCCAGGACACCGTGGCAAGGCTTGAACAAGAACTGGCAGCGCAGCATGCCGCCCAGCTGCAGGCCGACCAGGAAGTCACCCAGGGCCAGGCGCAGGTTCAGCAACTGCAGGCCAACCAGCAGCGCAGCGAGCAGAACCTGGCGCAGATCGATGCCGCGCTTTCCAGCAGCCAGCACCTGGCTGAGCTGGCACAAGCCTGGCAAGCCTACCTGCCCCAGTTGAAGCAAGTGATGCTGGTGGGGGGCCGGTTGGCCAAGGGCCGCGAAGAGCTGCCGGGGCTGCAGGCCCAGGCCAGCCAGGCAACCGCCCAGTGGCAGGCCAAGCGTGATGCTTTCGACCTGCTGTTCCGCGAAGCCAATGCCGAACCCCACGCACTGGCCGAGCAAGTCGACCTGTTGGGCGGCATGTTGCAGGACAACCGCAAGCAGCACCGCGCAGTCGAGGAGCTGTCACGCCTGCATGCCCGCGAGCACGAGCTGCGCCAGCAACTGGACACCACCCGCCAGCGCCAGCAGCAGGCCATGCAGCAGCGCCAGCAACTGATTGCCCAAGGCACCGCGGCCAAGGCTGAACTGGACGCCGCGCAACAGGGGCTTACCCTGACCCGCCAATTGCTGGAGCGCCAGCGCCTGGCCCGCCACACCAGCGTCGAGGAGCTGCGCAGCCAGTTGCACGAGGGCGAGCCGTGCCCCGTGTGTGGCAGCGCCGAGCACCCGTTCCACCAGCCCGACGCCTTGCTCCAGAGCCTGGACCTCAACGACCAGGCAGAGCAGCAAAGCGCGCAGCAGCAGGTCGATACCCTTGGCGCCCAACTGGTCGAGCTGCGCACCCAACTGGGCGTCATCAACGCCCAGCTCAAGGAGCTGCACCAGCAGCAACAGCAGCTGACCGAGCACTTGCAGCCACTGCAGGCGCAGATGCAGTCTCACAGCCTGTGGCACGCACTCGCCCCCCAGGACGATCAGGCCCGCAGCACCTGGCTCGACGGCCAACTGCGTCGCCTCACCGACGAGATTGACCGCGACGAAAAGCGCCAGCGTGCCCTGCTCGCCCTGCAAAAGGATGCAGCGCAGCTGACCCAGCAGCTACACGCCGCTCAAGAAGCCCAGCAGCAGGCACAGCGCCACTTGGCCGAGCAGCACCAGGCACTGGCCGCTGACCAGCAGCAGCTGGAGCAAGGGTTGAGCGACCTGGCCAGCGTGCTGCCTACCAGCACCGTGAAAGCCCTGCAGGAAGACCCCGCCAATGCCTTCCTCGTCCTTGACCAGCAGATTGCCCAGCGCCTGGAGCAGGTCGAGCGGCGCAAGGACGAACAGCAGGACCTGCAAACCCGCCAGGCCGAACTCGACAAGCTGAACGACCAGCAGCAAACGCGCATTGCGAGCCTGCAGCAGCAACAGCAGAAATTCGCCAGCCTGGATACGCAACGCCAGCAGGCCCAGGCATCGCTGAGTGAATTGCTAGCCTCCCACACCAGCGCTGAGGCCTGGCAGCAGCACATGGAAACCGCGGTGGAGCACGCCCGGGCGCTGGAGGCCGAAACCGCCCAGCGCCTGCAGGCCCTGCGCACCCAAGGCGTGCAGCTGGCCAGCGAACTTGGCGCCAACACTCAACAGCACCAGGCCCTCGAGGCGGAAACCCAGGCGTTGCAAACGCAGATCGAGCAGTGGCGCGGCGCCCATCCCGAGCTGGACGACAGCGGGCTGGAACGGCTACTGGGGATGGACGATGGGCAAGTCGATGCCTTGCGCACCCGTTTGCAGGCCTCTGAGAAGGCCGTTGAGCAGGGCCGTGTGCTCCAGCAGGAACGCCAACAACGCCTGCAACAGCATGCCGCGCAGATGGCGGTGGACAGCGCTGCCGAGGCGCTTGAACAGGCTTTGGGCGATGTGCAACAGCGTTTGGCCAGCCACGAACAGCAGTGCGCCGAACTGCGCGGGCAACAGGCCGATGACCAACGCCGTCAAGAGGCCCACCAGGCGCTGGCCGGGCAGATCGAGCAGGCCCGCCAGCAGTGGCAACGCTGGGCCCGGCTCAGCAGCCTGATCGGTTCGGCGTCCGGCGACGTATTCCGCAAGATCGCCCAGGGCTACAACCTCGACCTGCTGCTGCACCATGCCAATGCCCAGTTACGCCAGTTGGCGCGTCGCTACCGGCTCAAGCGTGGTGGCAGCGCGTTGGGCCTGCTGGTGCTCGACACCGAGATGGGTGATGAGCTGCGCTCGGTGCATTCGTTGTCAGGCGGGGAAACGTTCCTGGTGTCGCTGGCCCTGGCCCTGGGGCTGGCGTCGATGGCGTCCAGCACCTTGCGTATCGAATCGCTGTTCATCGATGAGGGCTTTGGCAGCCTCGACCCTGAGTCCCTGCAACTGGCCATGGATGCCCTCGATGGCCTGCAGGCCCAGGGCCGCAAGGTGGCGGTCATTTCCCATGTGCAGGAAATGCACGAGCGCATCCCGGTGCAGATCCAGGTTCGCCGCCAGGGCAATGGCCTCAGCGACGTAGAAGTGTGCGGCTAACGGCTAGGGAATGAACTTCAGGTCCGAGGGCGCGGGCTGGTGCAGTGTCTGCACCGCCTCGCCCAGCGTGCCGCTGAGCGGGTCGCGGTGCAGCACCACGATCTCGTTGCTTTTCTGGTTGGCGACCAGCAGGAAATTGCCGCTGGGGTCCAGGGTGAATTCACGGGGGTGGTCACCCTCTACGGAGCGGCGCTGCACCAGCGCCAGCCGGCCATCATCCTTGCCCACCGCAAACACCACTATCTGGTTCACCGTGCCGCGATTGCTGACGTACAGGAACCGACCGTCGGCTGACAGGTGCAAACCGCCAGCGGCCTTGGCTGCTGCCTCAGGCCGCTCGGTCAATGGCAGGCGCTGGCGTTCCACCAGCGCGCCTTTTTGCACATCGAACACCACCACCTCGGCGCTCATCTCCAGCGTCAGGTAGGCATGGCTGCCCTTGGCATCGAATACCAGGTGACGGGGGCCGCTGCCGGGTGGCAAGGCAGCTGCCGGGGGAATGGCGGGGGACAAGGGGTGGCCCTGGCTGGCGCCGTCATAGCGGTAGATGAACACCTTGTCTGCGCCCAGGTCACTGGCATACACATGCTGGCCATCCGGTGATGGCACCATGGCATGCACATGGGCACCGGCCTGGCGTTCGGGGTTGACGCCACTGGGCACGTGCCGCTCCTGCTGCACCGCAGGCCCGAGCTTGCCGTGCTTGTCTACAGGGAGCACCACCAGGCTGCCGCCGGTTTCGGCACTGACCGAGTAATTGCCCACGAACAGGTAGCGCTGGTCCTGGCTGAGGCTGGCGTGGGTGGGCTCGTCACCCAGGCTGGACACTTGGTTGACGAAGGTGATGGCGCCGTCGCTGGCAACGGCAAAACTGCTCACATGGCCTTGGGGCGTTTCATTGACCGCGAACAGTTGCCGGTTGTCTTCCGAGAGCACCAGCCATGACGGGCTGACGCTCTCCACCACCTGCAGTGGCGCGGGGGTAATCCTGCCGGTGGTGGTATCGAATGCGTAGCGGTAGATGCCCTTGCTGGGGCTGTCGGTGTAGCTGCCCACCAGCAGCGTAGCCGCCTGGGCATTGAGCACCATAGGCATGAGGCTAGCGGTCAGCAGTGTCTTCCAGGTCCGGTTCATGGTCGTCTTCATCCGGTGCGCGAAATGCATCCAGGCAGGTGAGCCGATGCTCACGTTCGGCAGCAGCGATGCACCAGTCGTTCCCTTCACGGGAGGCTGCGGCCACCTGATCGGCGGTGAATACCCAGCGACGGAGCTGCCGGCCATCCATGCATTCGATGGTCAGGCCGTTTTCATCGCAGGTGAAGTCGAAGGCATGCAGCCCATCGATGAGGATCATGTCACAGGTGGTCAAGGCGGTTGCGAGAGCAGACATGGGGGGCACCGGGGTAAAAGGGGGGAATTATAGCCCTAATCAAGCACCGCGGATTGCAGCTTCAGGAGGCTGGAGGCTCCTGAAGCCGCCGAGATCAAGCTCCATGGCAACAGCTTGTCAGTGAGCGAAGATTGACCCCCCGGCCTTGCCTGCCATTTTTTCCGGTTTTATCAGGAACCGCGCCAGGGCGGGCAGTAGCCAAAGGGCGCCAAACATGTTCCACAGCAACATGAAGGTCAGCATCAGGCCCATGTCTGCCTGGAACTTGATGGCAGAGAAAATCCAGGTGCACACACCGATGGCCAGGCACAAACCGGTGAACAGCACCGCCTTGCCGGTGGAGCGCAGGGTCTGGTAGTACGCCTCCTGCAGCGGCAGGCCGGCCCGCAGGAAGCTCTCCAGGCGGCTGTAGATGTAGATGCCGTAGTCCACGCCAATACCTACACCCAGCGCCACCACCGGCAAGGTGGCGACTTTTACGCCGATGCCCATGTAGGCCATCAATGCATTGCCCAGCACCGAGGTGAGTACCAGCGGCAGCACGATGCACAGGGTGGCGGCAAACGAACGGAACGTGATCAGGCACATGATGGCCACGCAGATGTACACCAGCACCAGGATGGTCAGCTCGGCCGACTTGATCACCTCGTTGGTCGCGGCCTCGATGCCGGCATTGCCCGCCGCCAGCAGGAACTGCAGGCCCTCCTTGTCGTGGCTTTCGGCAAATGCCTTGGCGGCCGCCGTGACCCGTTCCAGGGTTTCGGCCTTGTGGTCGTTGAGGAACACCAGCACAGGCGCCAGCGAACAGTCGCCGTTGTACAGCCCGTCTGCACGGGCGATGGAGTTGTTGAGCACATCCGGGTTGCGCGAGAGGGTTTCCCATTTCAGGCTGCCCTCGTTCATGCCCTTGATCACCTGCTTGGACACGGTCACCAGGGAGATGGCCGATTGCACACCCGGGGTGTTTTCCATCGTCCACATCAATTCGTCGATGGGCGCCAGGGTCGAGTAAACTGAGCAGTGCTCTGGCGGCGTCTTGACCATGACCACCAGCACGTCGGAACTGGTGGAATAGTTGCTGATGATGAAGTGGTTGTCCTGGTTGTAGCGCGAGTCGGGGCGCAATTCTGGCGCGCCCTGGTCGAGGTCACCGATTTTCAGGTTCTGGCTGTACCACAGCCCGCCGGCGAAGGCCAACAACGCCAGGCCCACCGACACCGGCGCCACCTTGGCACTGGCGAAGTTCGACAACAGCCGCCAGAACGGGTGTTCACGGGTAGCGTCCCGTTTGCTGCGCTCGATGGCTTTCTTGCTGATACCCACGTAGGAGATGGCTACCGGCAGCAGGATCAGGTTGGTGAACACGATCACCGCCACCCCGATGGACGCGCCAATGGCCAGCTCGCGGATGACGCCGATATCGATGATCAGCAAGGTGATGAAGCCCACGGCATCGGCCAGAATGGCGATCATGCCGGGCAGGAACAGCTGCCGGAAGGTGCGCCGCGCCGCCGTCAGGGCATTGTCGGCATCGCTGGACTGCAGGGCGATGCCGTTGATTTTCTGCACCCCGTGGGAGATGCCGATGGCGAAGATCAGGAACGGCACCAGCATCGAATAAGGGTCCAGGCCAAAACCCACTGCATGCATCAGGCCGAGCTGCCAGACCACCGCCACCAAGGTAGTGACAAGCACGGCAATGGTGCTGCGGATGCACCAGGTGAACCAGTACAGTAGTACCCAGGTGATCGCCAACGCCACACCGAAGAACATGACCACCATCACCAGCCCATCGATCAGGTCGCCGACTTTCTTGGCAAAGCCGACGATGTGAATCTTCACATTGGGGTTCTGGGCCTGAAACTTGTCGCGGATCTTTTCTTCAAGCTGGTGCGAGAACTGCTGGTAGTCGAGCTTGACCTGGCGGCCTGGGTCCTGCGGGTCCGGGTAGCTTTCGAGCAAGGGCACGTCGACGATACTCGACCTGAAGTTGTTGCCCACCAGCCGCCCAACCTGCCCGGAGCGCAGCACGTTGTCGCGCAGTGTATCGAGGCTGGCCTGCGAGCCGTCGTAGGTGTTGGGGATCACTTCGCCACCGGAGAAGCCCTCTTCGGTGACCTCACTCCAGCGCACGCTGGGGCTCCACAAAGACTTGAGCCCGGCACGGTCGACACCCGGCAGGTAGAACACTTCGTCATGGATCTGCCGCAAGGTCTCCATGTAGGCCTTGTCAAAGATGTCACCCTCGACCGCCTCCACGGAAATCCGCACGGTGTTACCCAGGTTCGCCAGGTCGTTGCGGTGCTCCATCATCTGCTCGATGAATGGGTGCTGCAGCGGGATCATCTTTTCGAAACTGGTGGAAGGGCGGATCTGCGTGGCCTGCCAGAACAGCAGGATGCTGACCAGCACGCACAAGGTAATGACCACGGGCCGGTTGTTGAAGATCAGGCGCTCGAGCAGTGTGGCCTTGTCCTGATGGTGCGGCTGCATGGGCAGGCTCTCCTTGCTGTTCATGGGCGCACCTCGCGGGGGGCACCGTCGGCGCCTTCGGCATTGGCCAGGTGCACACCACCCTGCCCTACCAGCAGCAGCCCGCCCTCGCCCGCAGCGCTGACGCCAGACAGGGCGATACGGTCGGCTCGGTTGTAGACCGTGAAGCGCTGGCCATCGTCGGTGCTGCGCAGCACGCTGCCGCCATTGCCCACCAGCACCACGGTGCCGTCATCCAGCAGTGTGGCGCTGGCCAGACCGAACTGCAGCTCGCCACGGGCGGCTTTCAGTTCGATGGGCTGCCAGGTGTCGCCGAAGTCGGTGGAGCGGAACAGGTTGCCGCGCAGGCCGAACGCCAGCAGGGTACGGGGTTGCGCCGTACCGATCACGCCAAACAGCGACCCCTCGTAAGGGCCCTGCACCTTCGTCCAGTGCTGGCCGTTGTCTGCCGAGCGGTACATGCCGCCCTGCTCGCCGACAATGAACAGGCCGGCTTCGCGCACCTGGGTGATCGCGTTCAGGTGCAACTGATCGGGGTTGTCGAGGCGCTCAGCCACATCCTGCCAGTGCTGGCCGCCATCGGTGGTTACGAGGAATGCACCGTAGGCACCCACGGCGAACCCGTGCTGAGCATCGGTAAAGGCGACATCCAGCAGCGGGGCTTCGCGGGCCAGGTCTTCGAACTGCTTGCTCCAGGTGGCGCCGCCATCGGTACTGGCAAGAATCTGCGCATCGTGGCCTACCGCCCAGCCCCGCTTTTCATCGAGAAAAAACACGGCTGTGAGCAATTGCCGGGTCGGCACGCGGGCCTGGGTCCAGGTGTTGCCCTGGTCGTCCGAGAACAGGATATGGCCCCGATCACCGACGACCACCAGGCGCTTGCCGGCGTGCGTGGCATCGATCAGCAGGCTCTGAGTGGCCTGGGCCGACTCGGTGGAATATTCCTCGGCGGGGGCGGCAGTAACGGCGCCTGCCCCCCACAGCATCATCACTAGCGCACCCGCAATCGGCTTCAAGCTCATCCCTGCCCCCGTCGTTGTTATTGTTGGGTGGATCTGTGCGTTGCAGGCGCCGTGCAGCAGTTCGGGCCGAGGCCTGCAAGGGTTTGCGTGGATCGTAGGAGGGGTGGTAGCGGGGATGCAACGGGGGGGACGTTATGTTTTGTTAATTGCCCCCACACAAACCCCGTCATGCCCTGATTGGCATAAAAGGGTTTGCGCGGCGGGGGCACGGTTCAGGCCAGGCTCTTGCTCACCACTTCATACACATCACTGGACAGCTCACCAGAGGCGAGAATCCGCTGCAGCTCGGCCTTCATCAGCGCCTGGCGGGCGGCGTCGTACTTGCGCCAGCGGGTCAGCGGTGCCAATTGGCGCGAAGCAATCTGCGGGTTCAGCGCATTCAGCTCGATCACCAGATCCGCCAGGAAGCGGTAACCCGAACCGTCGGCAGCATGGAAGTTGACCAGGTTCTGCCCGGCAAACGCCCCCACCAGCGCACGCACCTTGTTCGGGTTCTTCAGGGTGAACGCCGGGTGCTGCATCAGAGCTTTCACGCGTGCCAGGCCACCTGGCAAGGTGCTACCTGCCTGCACGCTGAACCACTGGTCCATGACCAACGGGTTGTCCTTGAAGTGTTCGGCGAACGTTTCCAGCGCCTTGGCCCGCTCAGCCTCAAACGGTGAGTTGACCAGCACTGCCAGTGCCGTCAGGCGTTCAGTCATGTTGTCGCAGTGCTCGAACTGCTCGAGCGTAGCCTGCAGCACCTCGGGCCGGCCAGTCTGCATCAGGTACGACAGGGCAATGTTCTGCAGGCTGCGGCGGGCGAAATGCTCGGCAGAGGCAACGTACGCCGTGCTCCGGGACACCTCGCGGTTCGCCTGGTAGCGCGCCCACAAGGCATCGAACAGCTGCTCGGCGATCTGCTGGCGCGCATATTCGCGTGCGGCGTGAATGGCGTCCACATCCGCCACCTGGCTGATCTCGGTCAGGTAGGCCTCACCAGGGAGCGACAGCATTTCAGCCACCATGGCCGGGTCCAGCGAGGCGTCGCCCAGCACGGTGCCCAGGGCAGTGATCAGCCGTGGGTCCAGCGTCAGGGCTTCACCACGCTGATGCTGGCCGATCAGTTCCTGCAGTACCTGCACCGACAACTGCTGGCCGGCCTCCCAGCGGTTGAAACCGTCGCTGTCGTGCTGCATCAGGAACATCAACTGGTCACGGTCGTAGGGGTAGCTGAGCTTGACCGGCGCGCTGAAGCCTCGCAGCAACGACGGCAGCGGCTTGGCTTGCACGCCCTGGAAGGTGAAGGTCTGTTCGGCCTCGGTTACCGACAACACCCGCGTGGTGCCGCCCGCGGCCGGTTCCCCGGCCAGTTGCAGGGGCAGGTCGTTACCCTGGGCATCCAGCAGGCCCAGCTCAACCGGGATCACGAACGGCAGCTTCTCGGCCTTGTCCGGCGTCTGCGGGCAGCTCTGGCGGAAGGTCAGGCTGTACGTCTGCGCGGTGGCATCGTAGGCGTCGGTGGCCTCCACCCGTGGTGTACCGGCCTGGCTGTACCAGCGCTTGAACTGGGCCAGGTCTACCGCGTTCGCGTCCTCCATCGCCTTGATGAAGTCGTCGGTGGTCACCGCCTGGCCATCGTGACGCTCGAAGTACAGGTCACTGCCCTTGCGGAAGCCATCTGCCCCCAGCAAGGTACGCACCATGCGCACCACCTCCGCGCCCTTCTCGTACACCGTAAGGGTGTAGAAGTTGGAGATCTCGATGAAGCTGTCAGGGCGCACCGGGTGGGCCATGGGGCCTGCGTCTTCGGCGAACTGGTGGGTGCGCAGGTAGGCGACGTCCTCGATACGCTTGACCGTGCGCGAGTTCATGTCGGCACTGAACTCGGCATCGCGGAACACCGTGAAGCCTTCCTTGAGCGACAGCTGGAACCAGTCACGGCAGGTGACACGGTTGCCCGACCAGTTGTGGAAGTATTCGTGGGCAACCACCCCTTCAACCCGCTGGTGCGCAGCATCCGTGGCGGTTTCGGCACGGGCCAGCACGCAGCTGGAGTTGAAGATGTTCAGGCCCTTGTTTTCCATGGCGCCCATGTTGAAGTCGTTCACCGCGACGATCATGAAGATGTCCAGGTCGTACTCGCGGCCGTACACCTCTTCATCCCAGCGCATGGATTTCTTCAGGCTGACCATGGCGTGGTCGCACTTGTCGATGTTCTCCGGCTCCACGTAGATGCGCAGGGTCACGTCGCGGCCCGACTGGCGGGTGAAACTGTCCTCCACGCACCACAAGTCACCTGCCACCAGCGCGAACAGGTAGGCCGGTTTCATGAACGGGTCTTCCCAGGTGGCCCAGTGGCGGCCATCTTCTGCCGGGCCGCTGCCCACCGGGTTGCCATTGGACAGCAGCACGGGGTAGCGGTGCTGCTCGGCAATCACCGTGGTGGTGAAGGTGCTCATGACATCGGGGCGGTCGAGGTAGTAGGTGATCTTGCGGAAGCCCTCGGCCTCGCACTGGGTACAGAACATCTTGCCCGACTTGTACAGGCCTTCCAGCGCGGTGTTGCTCTCGGGGTGGATCTTGACGCTGGTGTCGAGGGTGAAACGCTCGGCCTTGGGCTGCACGGTCAGGCTGTCGGCGGCCAGCTGGTAATCACCTGGCTGCAACGCTTCGTCATCCAGGGCTGCGCGCAGCAGTTCAAGCTGCTGGCCGTCGAGCTGCAAGGGCGGCAGGCCGGCGCCCTGCGCCGGGTTACGGCGCATCACCAGTTGCGCATGCACCAGGGTGTGGTCCTCGAACAGCTCGAAGGTCAGGTGCGTCTCGTCGATCAGGTAATCGGGCGCCTGGTAATCCTTGAGGTAGATCACTTGGGGTTGTTCGGTACGCATGTGCAGGTCCTTTTTACTGGAGCACGGCCAACTGATAGGCCGTGTACTTGCGAATATTGATCACGCCGGTATCAAAGATCAGGTACTGGCCCTTGATACCCAGCAGCGTGCCTTCAACGACCGGGTCTTTGTCCAGGTTGAAGCTCACGATCTTTTGCGGGTAAGCCTCGACCGGGTAGTTCATGTGCACCACTTCAGCATCGGTGAGCGGCTGAATGGCCTGCAAGCCGAAGCGCGCCTGCAGCTCGGCCAGGCCAGGCGCGCACGCCTCCAGCACCTGATCACGCACCGCCGGCAGGTCGAGCACCTCGGCATCGCCCTTTAGCAGTGCCCGCCAATTGGTGCGGTCAGGCACCTGGCTGCGCAGCAGGTCTTCGACCAGCCCGGACTGCTGGCGGGTCGCAACCCGCAGAATCGTCAGTGCCTGGCTGGCACCCTGGTCGAGCCAGCGGGTGGGCAGTTGACTGGCGCGGGTGATGCCAACCTTGATGCCGGAGGAATTGGCCAGGTAGACCACGTGATCGGTCATGCAGAACTGCTCGCCCCAGGAGGGTTCGCGGCAGGTGCCTGCGTCGTAGTGGCAGCGCTCCGGCGCCATGATGCAGATGTCGCACTGGGCCAGCTTGGTCATGCACGGGTAGCAGTAACCCTGGCTGAAGCTGGTCTTGGTACGCTTGCCACAGTGGCTGCAGTGAATGGCGCCCAGGTACTCAAGGCGCACCCGTTGACCGATCAGCGGGTTGACCGGTACCTGGGTATCGCCCAGGCGAAAGCTGTACTGCACAACAGGGGCTGCAAGGCTGACAGCCATCTTGCTCAACGAGCCACGAGCGAGTTCGATCAATGTACCGAGTCCGACTTGAACAGGATGTTAGGGACAGGCGCGGACTTGGACGCGCATTCCTGCGGGCCCATGTAACCGGTACGCTGGTCCTCGGGCAGGTTTTTTATCTCCCAGGCGATGACCGCCTGCAACGACAGTTCTTTCTGTTCGGCGGTCAGCTTGCGCCCGTCGGACCATTTGCCGATTTCCACGGCCAGCTTCAGGCTTTCGTAGATTTCCGGTGTGATGTTTTCGATCATTTGCGCGAAAGTGGACATAGTGTCTCCTGATTCAAGCCGACAGTTTACGCCGGGCCAGCGCCCCGCCCAAGAGCCCGGTCAGGCATCCGATGAGCAACCCGCCCACGTGTGCCGCGTTGGCGATCTGGCCGAGGCCCAGCGTGCCGACTACCCCGGTGAGGCACACCACCAGCCAGATGAGCATCATCACCAGGACGCCCTTGGGCAGGGCGAAGTAACGGTTGGGCGCCAGCCACTGGTACAACCAGATGTGCCCGAGCAGCCCGTACAGTACCCCTGACAAGCCGCCGAACAAGCCTGGCCCGCTGGTGAAGTGCTGCGCCAGGTTGGACACCACGCTGAACAGCAGGGTAAGGCCCAGCAGCGCCCATGCCCCCTGGCGCAGCTCGATGCGTTTGCCCAACTCCCAGAACCACAGGCTGTTCATGGCAAGGTGCAGCACACCGAAGTGCAGCAGCATGGGCGACACCAGCCGCCACCACTGGCCTTGCGCAAGGCCTTCGGCCAGCGGGCGGAAATACAGGTAATCACCCTGCACCCGGAAATCGAGGAAGGTGAACCAGCGCAGGGTGGTGAAGTTCTCGCCAAGGCCGGTCAGCCCGGCAACCACCAGGCACAGCAGCAAGGTCAGGGCGGTGACCTTGCAGGCCTTGGCCTGGGCAGCCAGGGATGGCTGTGCGGGCGCTCGTTCGCCTGCATCTGGCCCGTCGGCAGGGTCGGCCAGTTGCAGATCGGCATCGCCGTCCGGGTAACGCTGGTACAGCTGTTGCACTTGCTCGGCCAGGGTATCGGGCGCCCAGAGCACCTGGCTCTCACCCTCCTCGCTGACCCGGTGCGGCACCTGCAGACGCTGCAGCAACTGGATGAAGCCGCTGAGGTCCACCGCCAGCGGCAGGCGCATCACTTCGATAATGTTCATTGGCTTGCCTGTGGTCGGTCGACATCCACCCACACGAACTTGTGCGGGTCGATACGGGTTTCGTCATCCAGCCGGTAGGCGACCAGCTTGCCGTACAGCACTGCACTGTAGTCGAGGCAGGCCAGGTTGCTGCGAATCGGCGCCGGGCGCCCGCTGCGCCAGTAGTGGCCGACGAACAGCAACGGCTCGTCCTCGGCATACCGCAACAAGGCGTTTTTCTGGCTGTGGCTGAGCGGCGTGCTGGCCACTTCGGCGGGCAGGGCATCGGGCTGGAACACGATGTCGCCGTAGGTTTTCGGGTCTTCTTCCCAGAATTTGGTGCGGAAGAAAGCGCGGGTCAGGCCATCGCCCCCGGTCAGGGTAAGGCCGTCAGGCAGGCGCATGTCCGTACCGCGCAGCAGCCGGTTGCAGACATTGGCGGCAAAGCTGCCGCTCACCGCCGAGGCCTGGAGAAAGTGCTGGTCGATGCGACCATCCGGGTACTGCTGGCGCAGGGGGTCGATCAGGCTGGCGTCCCAACAGGCATGCACCAGGCGAAAACGGCCGGCGTCGATGAACAGGGGCAGTTGATAGAACCAGTTGACGAACGCATGCCAGTCGCCGGGGTGCTGGGCAAACTGGGTGAGGGTTTCGTCGATAAGGCGCGCATGGCGTGGTGTGTGCTCCCGCACGAACGCCTTGCCACTGCCCGGCAGCGCCGGGGTCACCCAGCCCAGGGCACTGTACTCGTGGTTGCCCATGATGCAGAACGCCTGCCCCGCCTCGACCATGCCATGGACGATATGCAGGGCCTCGCGAATGCGTGGGCCGCGGTCGACGATGTCGCCCAAGAACAGCGCCTGGCGCCGCGGGTGGCGCCATACGCCGCCGATGCGCTGGTAACCGAGGGTGTCGAGCAAGCGTTCCAGGGTGTGGGCACAGCCGTGAACGTCACCGATGATGTCGAAACTGCGCGCCGGATCGAGCATCAGTCGTCCCTGCCCCCCAGGCGGCTGCCCCAACCGAGCTTGGTACGGCAGACCTCGTAGTAATTGTGGCCCAGGGGGTGGATCAGACGCAGTTTCTGCGGCTTCTTGCTTACGGTGATGGTGTCACCCGGGGCACAGGTGAAGTGGTTTTGCCCGTCGCAGGACACCTGCGGGTAGATCTGCAGGTCCTTGGCCACCACAATCTTCAGTTCGCTGTTGCCATCCACCACGATGGGCCGCCCAGACAGGGTATGCGGGTACATGGGCACGATCACGATGGCATCGAGCTTGGGGTGCATGATCGGGCCGCCTGCCGACAGCGCATAGGCCGTGGAGCCGGTAGGCGTGGCCACGATCAGGCCATCGGCCTTCTGGCTGCAGACGAACTGGCCATCGATGTAGATCTCGAACTCGATCATGCGGGTGGACTTGCCAGGGTGCAGCACCACATCGTTCAGGGCATCGCCCTGGCCGATGGCTTCATGGTGCCGGCGCACCTCGGCCTGCAGCAGGAAGCGGTTTTCCACCAGGTAGTGGCCATCGAGCACTTCGGCGACCTTCTCTTCGAGCTCGTCGGGGCGGATGTCGGTGAGGAAGCCCAGGTTGCCACGGTTGATGCCCAGTACCGGAATGTTGTGGCGTGCCAGCGCGCGGGCCGCGCCTAGCAGGCTGCCATCACCACCCACCACGATCACCAGGTCGCAGACCTCACCCAGCAGCTTGCGGGTAGAGGTTTGCAGGCCATGGCCGGGCAGCACTTCTGCAATGGTGTCTTCGAGGATCACGTGCAGGTGGCGCTCGAGGAGAAACTGCTTCAGCCGGCGGATAGTGTCGAGCACCTGCGAGCTGCCAAGGCGACCGATGATACCGATATTGCGAAATTGCTCCATGGGGCTCCTGCAAGGCTCTGCGACGGGTGACGATGCAGCGATTATGGGCGAAACCACAGGGCAGCAGCAAACCGGCTATGCTCGCAGCATGATGCCATTTGCCCAGCTTGAACACCTGCCACGCCAGTTACGACGCCCTGCCGTCCGCGACCTGGCCTGGACGCTGCTGTCGCCGCCGCTGCTCAGCGCCGCGCCTTGCCCCCAGCGCCATCCGCTGGCGGGCAGCCTGTGGGTGGACCATCCGCAGCAGCTCGAGCATTGGCTGCGGGCACTGGACGCCGACGATGGCCCTTTGCAGGCATGGCTGGCAACCCTGACCAGCCGCCGCCTGGGCATGTATTACGAGCGGCTCTGGCAGTTTGCCTTGCACCATGCGCCAGGGGTGGAGCTGCTGGGTGCCAACCTGGCCATTCGCGAAGGGGGGCGCACACTGGGCGAGCTGGATGCAGTGGTGCGCGACCGCGACGGGGTGCACCACCTGGAACTTGCCATCAAGCTGTACCTCGGCCCGGAGGGGGCCGGCACCGACCGTGATGGCTGGCTGGGGCCAGGCTGCCATGACCGGCTGGGGAACAAGCTCGCCCACCTCGGGCATCACCAGTTGCCCATGTCGACCAGCGCCCAGGGCCGCGCCAGGCTGGACAGCCTCGATGTGGGCGCGCTGCAGGCGCACGTGTGGATGGGCGGGTACCTGTTCTACCCATGGCCCACGCACGCCGAGCCGCCTGAAGGGGCAAACCCGCACCATTTGCGCGGGCGCTGGGTGCGGCGCCCGGCGTGGTACACCCATGCAGGTGACTGTTGGCAGCCATTGCCACGCCACGCCTGGCTGGCACCTGCGCGGGCGGAGGCCACCGATGTCTGGGGTACGGCGCGCTTCGCGGCCTGGTTGCACTTGCTGCCTGTCCATGCACCCGCGCAATTGCTGGTGCGCTTGGTGCCGGACGGCACCGGCGCCTGGCAGGAGGCCGAGCGAGTGTTTGTGGTGCCAGAGGATTGGCCGTGCGCGCCGGCCGCCTGAGGAGCGACGCCCGACTACACAATTTTCACGGATTTGAAGCAAAGATCTGCCTGAGGTTGCCGGTACACTGGCACCTGAGCGCCATCAAGAGCGCCACCCCCGACCTGACGATGAGGAACACGCATGGTTTCATCCACCCCGGTGCCCCACTACGCGCGCGCGTCCATACTCCTGCACTGGCTGATGCTGGTGCTGCTGGCTGCCGTCTATGCCTGCATCGAACTGCGCGGTCTGTTCCCGCGGGACAGCGCCGAACGCAACCTGATGAAAGACCTGCATTTCATGCTCGGCCTCAGCGTCTTCGTGCTGGTCTGGCTGCGCCTGGCCATGCGCCTGGTGCACCCTACGCCGCCCATCCTGCCCAAGCCTCCCGTCTGGCAGACAGGCCTTGCACACCTGATGCACCTGTTGCTCTACGTGCTGATGATCGGCATGCCGTTGGCCGGCTGGCTGATCCTCAGCGCGGCCGACAAGCCTGTGCCCTTCTATGGGCTGGAACTGCCGCACCTGGTAGGCGCGGACCCCGACCAGGCCAAGTTCATCAAGGGCTGGCACGAACGTATCGGCACCTGGGGCTACTGGTTGATCGGCCTGCACGCCGTGGCCGGGCTGTATCACCACTACATCAAGCGCGATAACACCCTGTTGCGCATGCTGCCCTACAAGTAACCCCGGCGCCCCTGCAGCCCCCCGGTATGCACGAAGACCAGCCGCGTGCCGGGGGCAAAGTAGCCGGCCTCTACCTTATCGCGCAACGCGAGCAACGCCTTGCCTGTGTAGAGGGCTTCCAGGGGTACGCCAGTGGCCTGTTCGCTGGCTTCGATAAAGGCCAGCAATTCGTCATCAAACTTGCCGAAGCCGCCACGGCACGCCTCATGCAACAGGTAGCCATGGTCGCCAGCCAGCGCCTGAACCGCCTGCGGCACGCCATACCCCAAAGGTACCGCCAGTGCCCCATGCACAGTGTGCCCCCCCGCCTCCGCCAGCACCAGGCCGGCCAGCGTGGTGCCCGTACCGGCAGCAAGCCACCAGGCGTCATAGCCGGCCCAGCCTATCGCCGAAAGCCCCGCATGTGCCTGCTGCATGATCAGCGCACAACCTTCGGCCCCCGCCAACCCACCGCCGCCCTCGGCAATGCAATGCCAGCCTGGGTACTGCGCCTGCCAAGGCGCCCAGAAACCAGGCTGGTGCCGTGCGCGGTAACCCTCGTAGCCCAGCCAGTGCAATTGCATACCCAAAGCCTGTAGATCGCGCACGGTGGGCGTTTCTTGCGGCTGGCCACGCAGCAGGCCAGCCGTGGCAAAACCGAAACGCCTGCCGGCAGCCGCCAAGGCGTGCAGGTGATTGGAGTGGTTGCCGCCCAGGCTGATCAGCCCCGGGGCCGCGCTGGCGTCGGCTTGCGCCAAGTGATGGCGCAGCTTGAACCATTTATTGCCGCTGATCAGCGGGTCGATCAGGTCAAGGCGCAACACAGCGACCTGCACCCTGGCACTGGCCAGCCAGGGCAGGTGCAGCGGTTGCAGGGGGGCTTGGGGGAGCTCGAAGCGCATGGGTCAAAGCCGCGCCGCCAACCTGGACCCCTGGTCGATCGCCCGCTTGGCATCCAGCTCTGCCGCCACGTCGGCGCCGCCAATCAGGTGCACCGACTGCCCTGCTGCCAGCAGCCCCGCCTGCAGTTCACGCAGTGGCTCCTGCCCGGCGCAGATCACGATATTGTCCACCGCAAGCACCTGGGGCTCGCCGTCTGCTACCCGCACGTGCAGGCCGGCGTCGTCGATGGCCAGGTACTCGACACTGTTCAACATCTGTACGTGCTTGCTCTTCAATCCGGCACGGTGAATCCAGCCGGTGGTCTTGCCCAGGCCGTCGCCTACCTTGGTCTTTTTGCGCTGCAACAGATGGACCTGGCGCGCCGGGGCGTGAGGCTCGGGCTTGATGCCTGCCACGCCGCCTCGCGCTTGCAGGTGCGTGTCGATGCCCCATTCCTTCCAGAAGGCCTCCCGATCCTGACTGCTGGCCACACCTTGGTGCACCAGGTACTCGGATACGTCGAAGCCGATGCCCCCCGCACCGATGACCGCGACAGCCCTGCCCACCGGCTTGCGCTCCAGCAGCACATCCAGGTAACTGAGCACCATCGGGTGTTCGATACCCGGGATCGCTGGCGTACGGGGCGCAATCCCCGTGGCCAGGATGATTTCGTCGTAGCCGCCCGCCAGCAGCGTCGGTACATCAACGCGGGTGTTCAACTGCAGGTCAACGCCTGTGCTACGCACCTTGTTGCCGAAGTACCGCAGCGTTTCGTAGAACTCCTCCTTGCCGGGCACCCGCTTGGCCACGTTGAATTGCCCGCCTATTTCACGGGCGGCGTCGTACAGCGTCACTGCATGCCCCCGCTCGGCGGCGACGGTGGCCGCTGCCAGGCCGGCCGGGCCTGCGCCCACCACGGCAATACGTTTGGCCGTTTGCACCGGCAGGTAGTTGAGCTCGGTTTCGTGACAGGCACGTGGGTTGACCAGGCAGCTGGTCAGCTTGCCGCCAAACGTGTGGTCCAGGCACGCCTGGTTGCAGCCGATACAGGTGTTGATTTCGTCGGCACGGCCCGCGGCCGCCTTGTTGACGAATGCCGGGTCCGCCAGAAATGGCCGCGCCATGGACACCATGTCTGCGTCGCCGTCGGCCAGCACCCTTTCGGCTACTTCCGGGGTATTGATGCGGTTGGTGGTAATCAACGGGATGCCGACCGCACCCCGCAGTTTAGCGGTAACCTTGGTGAATGCAGCGCGTGGCACCTTGGTGGCAATCGTCGGAATGCGCGCCTCGTGCCAGCCAATACCGGTGTTGATCAACGTGGCGCCAGCCCGCTCGATGGCCTTGGCCAGTTGCTCGATTTCTTCCCAGCTACTGCCGCCTTCGACCAGGTCGAGCATGGACAGGCGGAAGATGATGATAAAGTTCGGGCCCACCGCCGCCCTTACCCGCGTGACGATTTCCACCGCCAGGCGCATGCGGTTTTCGTAGCTGCCACCCCAGCGGTCGGTGCGGTGATTGGTGTGGGCGGCCAGGAACTGGTTGATGAAGTAACCCTCCGACCCCATCACCTCTACGCCGTCATACCCGGCACGCTGGGCCAGGACCGCGCAATTGACGAAGTCAGCGATCTGCTTCTCGATACCTGCTTCGTCCAGTGCTTGGGGTTTGAACGGGTTGATCGGCGCCTGGATCGCGCTGGGTGCCACCTGCCGCGGGCTGTAGGCATAGCGCCCGGCATGCAGGATCTGCAGGCAGATCTTGCCGCCTGCAGCATGCACCGCCTCGGTCACGATACGATGATTGTCGGCCTCTTCCTCGGTGCTCAGCTTGGCGGCACCGGCGTACACGCCGCCCTCATCGTTGGGCGCTATACCGCCAGTAACCATCAGGCCGACACCGCCCCGGGCACGCTCTGCGAAGTAGGCAGCCATACGCTCGAAGCCACCCGGGCGTTCTTCCAGGCCAGTGTGCATGGAACCCATCAATGCACGGTTGCGCAGCGTGGTGAAGCCCAGGTCCAGCGGGGCCAGCAGGTGCGGGTAAAGGTCGGTTGCCATGGTTCGATTCCCAGGTGATCACGGTATGCGGGTACTTCGCCTTTGGCGGCACCGCTGTTGTATGCCCCCGACATTAAACAGCCGTTTGAACAGGCTCAATGACTGAAACTGACAAGTTATTGATCCTGACGTACAGCAGGGCTAACCTAAGCCTCCCCTGCTCTGAAGGCACCTTACAGCTTCATGCGAAAAATTCTGGCAAGCGCCCTGGCGCTGGTGATGGTTGCCGCCCTGTGCGGGTACGGTTTCTGGACGCAACAACGCCCGGAGGGCCATTACCTCTCTGACCTGCGCATTGAACTGGCGGTCGACCAAGGCGTGCCCGGCGACCGTGGCAACCTGCTTGGCGTTGAACCACTGCTTTATCCAGGTGATTACCAGAACCTGCAACGTCTGCACCGCAAACTTGCCGCCTATCTGGAGCAGGCACGCGCACTGGGGTTGGTGAATGCCAGAACGGTGGTGGTGCTGCCCGAGCACATTGGCACCTGGCTATGGGCACGGGGCGAGAAGAACGAGCTGTACCAGGTGACGCAACGCCGTGAAGCCCTGCAATGGCTGGAACTGAGCAACCCGCTGCGCTACGGCCTGGCCATGCTTGCGGCCGAAGGCGACGACCGCCGCGCCGATGCCCACCTACGTATGAAGGCAGAGCAAATGGCAACGGATTACCAGCAGCTGTTCGGCGGCCTGGCCAGGGAGTTCGGTGTCACCCTGGTAGCCGGGTCCATCGTACTGCCAGCGCCCTATGTCAAACAGGGCGCTCTGCATGCCGGGCGCGGCCCGCTGTTCAACAACAGCGTCGTGTTCGCAAGCGATGGCTCGCTGCTGGGCGAGCCTCAGCGCCAGCAGTATCCAGACAGCGAGAGCCGCCGCTACATCCACAACGGTCGGCAACAGCCCCTGCACGTTGTACAAACCCCGGCCGGCCGGCTGGGGGTGCTGCTGGGCAGCGACAGCTGGTACCCGGAAACCCACCAACAATTGGCCAGCCAGGCTGTGGAGTTGGTGGTGAACCCGGTGTACCTGCCGGGCAAGGGCAGCTGGCAAGCACCCTGGCGTGGCAACCGTCATCAACCGGCGGCGACATACCTGCCGCTCAAGCGCGGGGAGGTCAGCGAGCAAGTGGCCTGGCATCGCCTCACCGACACCACGGCGCCGATGCTCGGCAGCATGAGCGTGTTCATGCGAGGTCAGTTCTGGGAGCAAGGGACCGATGGTCAGGGTTTTGCACGCCAGTCTGGGCGGTTGCTCACCGGCGCTCCCAGTGCCGGCGCCCGTCTGCTGAACCTATGGCTGTAGGTGTATGGCCCGCCCTCGCGTGAGGCTTGGCGACCTGTCGGTAGGGTTCGTGCAGCCGTTGGCCGAAGCCGTCAGGGCGCTGGGCCATGACCCCGAACCACTCCTGCGCCGCTATGGCCTGGGGCCAGCCCGCCTGGCCGAAGCCGGTGCTCGCCTGTCGATCCCGCGGTACATGCACCTGGGTCACGCGGCCATAGAACTGTGCCAGGAGCCCGCACTGGGGCTGCACATGGGTTTGCGCAGCCGGCTGGCCCAGGCAGGGCTGGCTGGGGTGACTGCGGCTCAAGCCCCAACGCTGGGTGAGGCGGCACGCACGCTGCTGCACTTCGAACCCCTGTATGCCGCCAATTACCGTGGGCACTCGAGTTTTCATGAAGACGCCAGCGGAGCATGGCTGCGTTTCTATTCCATTAGCCCCTACAACGCCTACAACCGCTTCGTGGTGGACTCTCTGCTTGCGGGTTGGCTGGCTCAACTGGCTGACCTGGCCGGCAAGCCTGTGCAGGCGGAGCGGTTGGAAATCGAGTTTACCGCACCCGCCTACGCCGGCCAGTACCAGGTGTTGTCCAGCACCCCGGTGCAATTCGGCGCTGCATACAACCAGCTGAGGCTTAGCCAGCAAACGTTGCGCCTACCCAACCCTGGGCACTGCCCGAGCACCTGGCAGCATTTGCAGCAGTTGTGTGAAGCCCAACTGCTGCAACTGACACGCGTGCGCAGCCTGGGCGAGCGTATTACCCACCTGCTCGGGCCACTGCTCAGTGGGGGCCGTGAACCCGAGCTGGATGAGGTGGCCGTTGCGCTGCAACTGCCCACCTGGACACTGCGCCGCAGGCTGGCCGAAGAAGGGACGCGTTTCAGGGACCTGCTGAATGAAACCCGCCGCGACCTGGCAGAAACCTACATACGCGACACAGAATTGGCCTTTGGGGAGATTGCCTATCTGTTGGGGTTCGCATCCGCCGAAGCCTTCCAGCGCGCATTCAAGCGCTGGACTCAGCTCACACCGGGGGAGTTTCGCCGCAATCAGCGGCGAGTCGTCTAAAGCTCGGTGGCGTCGTCTGCCGATTCCGAGGTGTCCAGTTCATACGCCTGGAATTCGAGAAGTTCTTCCTGATAGTCGTCCATAGCCCTGCGTCCTGTTCTCATGATGTCTGTGTCGGTGCCGTCTTCAACCTAAGCAGGTGGGATGAAGAAATGATGACAAGCGTTTGAGAGATAAACGTAGCAGGTGTTCAAAAACTTATCGCAGGCCGTCTGTAACCGGGCATGTGCGCGGACTGCGGTGCTGAGCCACGACTACCCAGCATCACTGGGCTGGCGTTGTCGTCTCGACTGGTTCGACTGCAGGCTGCACCTCGATAGGCGCGGTTTCAGCCGGCGGAGCCACCGGCTGCGACCCTTGGGTATCATCCGCCGCAGGCACCGCTGCCGGCGGGTTTACCGGCTCGCTCGCCGGCGCAGCAGGCGCTGCCTCCTGCAATGATGCTGGCGCAGCGGCGGGCGCCGCTGGCTGCTCAGGCAGGCCCAGAACGACAGCCGGTTTTTCAGCCTTCACCGGCGCCTCCTCCACCTTGGCCTTGCTGACCTTGGCGGGCTTGGGCTTGGGTTTGGGCAGGTAGCTTTCTACCAGGGCAAAATAGCGGTCATAGAACTGCGCAGCCGTGACCGTCTCGCTTGCCACCTTCACCATCGAATCGTCACTGGACCCGATCGGCATCGACACAGAACCCAATACCCCAACACCCAGGCTTGCGGAGGTATTGGACTTTTTCAGGGCATACCGGTCCTGCAGGGCGTTGGCGAACATGGTGGAGTGCTGGTCGTCACTGGCATCCGGGGCACAGGTGACGTTGAAGCTGATCTGCAGGTGGTTATCGCTGTTCTGCTGAAAGCTCTTGTTGCCCACCACCTGGTTCGCGCCACTGCTGGTGATGATATAGCCCTGGCTCAGCAGCGCCCTTCGCGCCGCCTCGCACGAGCTGGCATCGCCTACCGGAAAGCTGCGCGAGAACGTGCCCGAGTCGTCAAAGTTCTCATGCTCGTACACAGCAGCCTTTTTCGACGTGCAACCGGCCACACCGGCCAGCACTACGGCCAGCCCGAGCGCAGCAAAGACGGAAGATCTGGTCATTGCGGATTCCGGGTATCTCGACAGGGTGCCTATTGTGCAACACAGCGGGCAGGCACTGGAACCGCTGAAGGGTGAAGACTTGGTCAGGTTTCGGTAAAGGTGCATAAAGCCTGCCGCCAGCCCCATAAACGAAAAAAGCGACCCAAAGGTCGCTTTCACGTTGCTTCGAGGCGTTCATGGGGCCTCTGGGCGAAG